>CAVIYC010000001.1:0-44024 GCA_963647095.1 Oscillospiraceae bacterium
ATCCAATATCGGAAGCCCCAATAATTCAAATATCGAGACAACGTGATTGAATCCTCTTTTCTCATCTCGTTCGAAATAACTCGTCGCAGGAACGACAAGATGTTTTCGAAACATAAATTTAAGAAAATTCGTTTTTTGGTTCAAAAATATCTCCCTGATCTCGAAATCGCCACATCCTTTTAAATAATAAAGGCTATTTCTAAACGATTCGTTATAATCATAAAACCAATAAATATTAAGTCCTTTCCACTTTTCGTTTCTTAATTTGGGTTCCAAGTCGTTTTTGCAGATATCGCAAAGGCAGCTTTTTTGGCCAATATCCGAAATTTGAAGCCTTTTTATCGGTGAAAAACACCGTTTACAAACACTTGTTGCACTCTTTGATACTTTGAATGCATGTATCGATGCTTTTTGTTCGTTTTCCGGCATAAAATATCACCTCCCCTTCTGGTGCGTCCCATTTTCTGCCTACCCTTCCAGATATTTGAACCAATGTGGCGCTATCATAGATCGATTCTTTATCGGCGTTAAAAACCAAAACTTGTAGGTCCTTCACTGTAATTCCACGCTCTAAAATAGATGTGGTAATTAAATATTTAAGTTCGTTTGTTTTAAATTTCTTTATTTTTAATTCTCGGTTTTTGTCTTTGCTATGAACCGAAGTGCCGTTCGGAACGAAAAACCTAACGAATCTATATAGCTTTTCACACTCGGCAATCGTGGGGGCAAAAACGAAAACCGGCTTGTTTTGGGCCAAAAATTCTTTGAGTTTGATAACGAGCTTAACAAAAAGAGAAAGTTTGAACCCGAGAATCACTTTCGGAACAGGAATTTCATGTCTGTGGAACCTGGTTTTCAATTCCAAAACCTCATGACCTTCTTCGCTAAACTCATCAATGATTTCTTTTGAGGGGGTAGCGGACATCAAAACAACGCGTCCTTTAATCGATTTTTGATAAAAAGCGTGTAGGATGTCGCTTCCTTTGAATGGAAATGCATCAATTTCATCCATTATCAAAAGATCGAAAAAAGAAGGATATCTATAGATTTGATGGGTCGTTAGAACAATGATATCTCCTACTAAATCACGCGTGTGACCGCCATAAACGGCGATTACCTTATCTGAGGGGAAAGCTTCTTTCAAACGATAGTAAAGTTCTATTACCACATCTCTTCTTGGCAACGCAAAACCCACGTTTTTGCCAGATCTTAACGCATCTGCGATAACACCGTAAACAAGTTCGGTTTTCCCGGCCCCGCAAACCGCATATATCAAAGTATCTATTCCTTTTTGGAAGTTTTCTCGGACCTTATTGGATATAGCCAATTGATCATCAGACAGCTTAAAATTCAAAACTATTGGCGAAAGAGAAGGTTTCCTACACTGTTTTGGCGCTTCTTCGCCATTAAATCCAACGCAAAGACGGCAATAAGGCCTTCCATTCAAATATCCAATGTAGGTTTGGTTTGAATTTGAACAACGAGGGCATAAAAAATCGCTCATACCTATGTATAGACACAAGTTGAGCGAATTTACTTTTATTTATCTAATTCAGCTAATAAATCAACGCGCTTTTGATGCCTTCCGCCGGCGAATTCGGTATTTAAGAAAATGTCCACTCTTCTAAGAACGTCTTCCTTGTTCATGAATCTTGCGCCAAAACCGATGACGTTGGCGTTGTTGTGTTCTCTTAGTAATCCAGATACCGTGTCGTCATACCCAATTCCGGCCCTTACGCCGTGAATTTTGTTGGCGGCCATAGTGATTCCCTCGCCAGAACCGCAAACAACGATTCCAAAATCGGCTTGTTTTGAAGCTACGGCCTTGCCTACAGCCGCGCCATATATGGGATAATCGCATGAATCCTCGCTATTTGTCCCAAAATCGAGGACTTCATAGCCCTTTTCTTGCAGGTGTTTGATTATTTCTTCTTTGAGAAGATATCCGCCATGATCGGATCCAATCGCAATTTTCTTCATAATTTCTCCCAATATTCTTTAACGGTGTTGAAACTCAATCCGCCTTCACGAATAAGTTTAATATCATCTTTGGTCAAATCGATAATCGTTGAGGCGTGTAAGGAGTTACATTTTCCTTCAACAATGACATCAACCACGCCATCAAAGGTTTTCTTTGTTTCTTCAAAAGTCACGGAAGTGGGTTCTCCCGATATATTCGCGGACGTGACCAAGCAAGGTTTCCCAACCTTATCGATCAAATTCCTAACCAAAGAGGAATCCGGAACCCTAATGCCGATTATGCCGGTTCCCAAAGTGACGTGAGACGGCAAATCTTGTCGGCTTTTCACTAAAAACGTTATTTCACCAGGTAAGAAACGTTCAAAAAGCTTCTTTTGCTTATCGTTTAAATCAACGTAGCCAAAAGCCATTTCTACGCTCGAACACATCAAGGCAAAAGGTTTGTCTGGAGAACGATGCTTAGCCGTAACCAAATCGTCGAAAGCCTTCTTTGAATCATATATAACCCCGATCCCGTATACGGTTTCGGTCGGAAAACAAACGACATTCCCGACTTTTAGGCTTTTTGCGGCCACGTCCAAATTGTCTTCTTTAACGAACTTAGTCATTTTCTTCGTCCTTTAGATAAACGAACAAGAATCTGTCAAAACCGGAAAGGTCTTTGATATATTCGCATTCGTAATCATGCAAATATGTGTCCATCAATCCATTTAAATGTTCGATTAAATCTGGAGATATTTCAAATACCAAAAGCAATGCGCCTTTTTTCACCTTATAGACGTTTTTGAAGATTTTTTCGTAAACGTCATTCTCTTTGGTGAGCCATAAAGCAGAATCCGGTTCGTAATCGATTACCGATTGCTGAGCGTCTTCTTTGTGCAAGATATATGGGGGGTTAGAAATCAAAATATCGAACTTTGTGTCTTTTTTGATCCACGGATCCAACGCATCGCCGAGTTCGGTATCAACTTGAATCGAATACCTGTCAAAGTTCTTTTTGGCGACGTTCAAGGCTTCTTCTTTGATATCCGATGCGGCGCATACCCAATTTGGGAACAAGGATTTGACTCCCAAGATAATCGCCCCGCTGCCGGTGCCGATATCCCCAACCATAAGATAGTTTCTGGGGTCGAAATACGACGATATCTTCTGCGATAAGATGGAAATCAGTTCTTCGGTCTCGTTCCTTGGGATCAAAACGTTCTTATCAACGTAAAGATTCATCCCCAAAAATTGGGATTCGTTGATGATATATTCAACCGGCTCGCCTTTTCTCAATCGCTCGCATTGGGAAATGAAAAGAGACGGGTGCTTCATTTCGTCTTCTTGATGGTAGATAACGTCTATTTGTTGTTCGAAGCCTTCGTTATGGGCGATGAGGATGCGCAAATCCGCGGACAAAACATCGTATGGTTTGCATAGTCTATATTGTTCTTTGTACAATTCGCCGATTTTGGGCATTATTTTTGGCTCTCCTCAAGCAATCTCTGCTCTTGATCGAAGTGAATCAAGGCATTGATGATGTCATCCAGTTTTCCTTCCATTACTCGGTCCAAGGTGTTGGTGGTGAAACCGATTCTATGATCGGTAACGCGGTTTTGCGGGTAATTATAGGTGCGGATTTTTTCCGAACGTTCGCCGGTCCCAACCTTCAATTTCCTTTCAGAAGCCCTGGCGGAATCTTCCTTTTCTTGATAGAAAGCCTGAACTTTGGCACGGATCATCCTCATGCAGATTTCTTTGTTTTGGAGCTGGGCTTTCTCGGTCTGGCAAGAAACCACGATTCCGGTAGGGATATGAGTGACGCGAACCGCGGATTCGGTCTTGTTGACGTTTTGTCCGCCAGCGCCTTGGGATCTATAAGTATCGACCTTTAG
Organism: Oscillospiraceae bacterium; assembly: GCA_963647095.1. Taxonomy (GTDB): domain Bacteria; phylum Bacillota_I; class Bacilli_A; order RFN20; family CAG-826; genus UBA4951. The sequence goes on from CAVIYC010000001.1 coordinate 3,858, forward strand.
GTCGGCGGGATTTATCTTAACGTCGATTTCTTCGGCTTCGGGCATAACCAAAACCGTGGCGGTAGAGGTATGGATGCGGCCGGACGCCTCGGTCTTCGGAACGCGTTGGACGCGATGGGCGCCGGATTCGAATTTCAATTTGGAATAGACGTTCTCGCCTTTGACCATGAAGGATACGTAGGAATATCCGCCGGCCGTGCCTTCTTCTCCATCCAAGAATTGGACTTTCCAACCCTGTTCTTCGGCGTAATGCTGATACATGCGGAGCAAGTCGCCGGCAAAGATGTTGGCTTCGTCTCCGCCTACCGCGCCTCTGATTTCGACGATGATGTTTTTGGAATCGTTGGGGTCTTGCGGCAAAAGCAGCGTTTTTAAGTCGGATTCGAGCTCTTCTATCTTTTTTTCGTCTTCTTTTCTCTGCTCTCTGGCGAATTCCGAAAGCTCGGGATCTCCCGAATCGATCATCTCGTTCGCGTCTTTTATCTCTTGTTCCAATTTGAGGTAAGTCTCATAAGCTTCGTAAGCTTGGCGGAGAGACGCTTGCTCTTTGGACAATTCGGTCAAGGCGTTGATGTTGGAAGAAAAATCCCCTTCGGACAATTCTTTGTCGATTTCCTCGTATCTGGCCTTTGTGGCGGCAAGCCTTTTCCTCATGCTCTCATCCATAAACGTTTCTCCCGATTGCTGCTAGATTATATCACTTTAAGGCTTATTGACCACATGTTCTCACTAGTGAGAATAAAGGATAATGGCTATAATGAACAAAGTTATGTCATATCGCTCCTTATATCTAACATATCGCCCCCAAACCTTTGAAGAGGTCGCGGGCCAAAAGACTATCGTAAGAACATTGAAGAATGCTTTGAAAAACGACAAGATAGGCCACTCTTATCTATTTACCGGACCGAGAGGCACCGGAAAGACCACGATGGCTCGTCTTTTTGCCAAGGCCATCAACTGCGAAGAAGGGATAGGGCATCAATGCTGCCATTGTTCCAATTGCTTGGCGGTCGCGGATTCTTCTCACCCAGACGTCATCGAAATAGACGCCGCATCCAATAATGGCGTTGAGCAAGTCAGAGACTTGATCGATCGCGTCAAATACGCCCCCATCAAGGGACGCATGAAGATTTATATCATCGACGAAGTGCACATGATGACTCCGGGCGCTTTCAACGCTTTGCTAAAAACCTTGGAAGAACCTCCCGAGGACGTGGTCTTCATCCTTTGCACCACCGAACCCCAGAAAGTCATCCCGACCATCGTTTCCAGATGCCAAAGGTATGATTTCTTCAAAGTCGGCGAAGAGGACATGAAGAAAAAACTCATCGAAATCCTAAATGAAGAACATGCGGATTTCGAAGAAAGCGGGATTGATGAGATAATCGCTTTGGCCGATGGCGGCATGCGCGACGCTTTGTCCATATTGGATCAGGTATTGGCTTATAGCGACAATTCCTTGCGTCAAAACGACGTCTTGGAATTGTTCGGATTAACTTCCGTCGAACAAAAGATAAGCATTATCGAAGACATAGAAAAAGGCGATATAGCCTCATTGAAAAGGAAATTTGATTCTTTTGTTTCCGGAGGGGTCGACCTCAAGCGTTTGGCAAACGATTTGATAGCCTTAGGAAAAGACGGATTGATATATGCCTCCGCCAAAGACGCCTCGTTAGTCAAATCGATGAGCGAGGAGCAAGCCCAGAGGTTATTGGCCTCCGCCTCATCTTCCGAACTAAAGAAGATAACTTACGGCTTGGTCGAAATGCAGAATGACTTCCGTTCCGCCTCCGACATTCGCTCCCTCTTCGAACTCCGGTTGCTTGGACTGGCAACTTCCGACAACAAGGCTCCTTCTCCTGCTCCGAAAGCCCAAACCGTCGCCCAAACCCCGACCATAAAGAAGGAAGAGCCAAAACCGGTTGAAAAGCCAAAAGAAAGCAAAATACCGGCCTTCCTATTGGAAGACGACGAACCGTTATTCGAAGAAAAGAAGGAAGAACCGGCCAAAGTCGAGCCAAAGAAAGAAGCCCCGACCTTCGATTTCTCAAAGATCGAAAAACCCAATATCGCCACCTCTGGCGATAAATACCATTTGGAAGACCAAGAAATCTTCAAAATCCAGCTTTTGGCCGACAAAGCCGAAAGACAAAAACTATTGGACAGCTGGGCTGAGCTATCAAAGCTCAAAGCCGACCCGAAAATCGGCAACTTGGCCACTTTGCTGAGCCAAGGAAATCCATTCTGCCTCTCCAAAGACGCCTTGATATTGAGTTTTGCCTTCTCCAGCTTGAGAGACAAAGCCAACATCAAAGAAAATCAGAAACCCATTCAGGAATTGGTATCTCAGTTCTTGGGAAGAAAAGTATTCGTATACGCCATAGATGGCGCCGATAGGGTTCGCACCATCAAATATTACACAAGCCAAGCCCAATTGGGATTATTGCCCAGCAAAAAGGACATCGTCCTCAACCTGCCAACCGACTAAAGGAGAAAAATTATGAACCAAATGCAAGAAATGCTCATGCGCGCCCAAAAGATGCAGCGCGAATTGGCCAAAGCCCAAGCCGCTTTGGCCGAAACCGAATTCACCGTTAACAAAGCCGGCATCGTCGAGGTGGTCCTTAAGGGCGATAAATCGGTCAAATCCATCACTTTGGACAAAGACGCTTTGGATCCCGAAAACAAGGACATGATCGAAGAAAGCATCGTCATGGCCATCAACGAAGGATTGGAAAAAATCGCCGCCGAGGAAGAAAAGACCCAAGAAAAGATAACCGGCGTTCGCGGAGGAATGCCTTTCTAATGAAAGAGCTCCCGTCGATAACCAATTTAACCGATTGCTTTGCCAAACTTCCCGGGGTGGGCGTCAAGTCCGCCGAAAGAATGGCATACGCCGTTTTAAACATGGATAACGACGACAAAGAAGCCTTCTCGTCCGCCATCACATTGGTTGGGAAGAAGGTGCGCCGCTGCCCGATATGCGGCTTATACACCGAAGAAGACAAATGCGAAATATGCGACAGCCCCGATAGGGACAAATCGATGATCGCGGTTATCGCCGAGCCAAAGGACGCCTTGGCCATCGAAAAGACCCAATCGTATTTCGGCCTTTATCACGTTCTGGGCGGACTAATAAGCGCCGGCAGGGGCATAGGCCCCAACGACATTGCCTTGGATTCCCTTTTGGAAAGGGTGAGAAATGGCAACGTGAAAGAGGTCATCATCGCCACATCGGCGACGATAGAAGGCCAAACCACGGCCTTATTCATAGCCAAGATTTTGGAACCGCTAAACGTGAACGTCACGCGTTTGGCCACGGGATTGCCTGCCGGAGGCTCGCTGGATTACGCGGATTCTCTGACTTTGACGAGAGCCTTTGAGGGGAGGAAAAAATTATGAGTTTGTTCGTTACTTTCGAAGGCGGGGAAGGCTCTGGGAAGTCCACCGCGATCAAATCGTTGGTCGAAAAGCTCCAAAACGAAGGATATGACATCCTTTTGACCAGGGAACCTGGCGGAACGCCGATTTCCGAGCAAATAAGAGAAGTCATATTGAACAAAGAAAACACCGAAATGGATCCGGTCACCGAGGCTTTTTTGTATGCGGCCTCGAGACGCCAGCACGTCGTTGAGAAAGTCAAGCCGGCCCTAAAAGAGGGGAAAATCGTTTTATGCGACCGTTTCTTGGATTCTTCCTTGGCTTACCAAGGAGGGGCCAGAGGCTTGGGTTTCGACATGATTCTGGAAATCAACAAGCACGCGATTGACGGATTGTTCCCGGACGTGACCGTCTTTTTCGATTTGAAGCCGGAAATAGGCTTGGCTCGCATAAGCGCCAACTCCGGAAGGGAAGTCAACAGATTGGACGTCGAGAAAATGGAATTCCACGAGAAAGTGAGAAACGCTTTCTTGACGTTGGCCAAGATGTATCCGAACCGTTATGTGATAATCGACGCCTCAAAGACTCCCAAAGAGGTGCTGGAAGAGACTTACAACGCCATAAAAGCGAAATTGAGATAATGCAGATAGAGAAGTATTTAAAAGAACACCAAGAGATTTGCTACCGCGTCTTCAGCCGTTCCTTAAAAGAAGGAAGGCTAAGCCACGCTTATTTGCTTTCGGGCGAAAAAGGCGTTCCTTTGAAGGAAATCGCTTTGTATTTGGCCAAATCCATAGTCTGCGACCACCCTTCTCCCTTGGCGGACGATGCTTGCGTCACTTGCCATAGGATAGACGATGGAAACTACACGGATTTGATCGTGTTGGACGGAGAAGAAGAAAGCATCAAAAAGGGCGATATCACCGAATTGACCGCTTCCTTTTCCAAAACTTCGATGGAAGGCAAGGGCGTGATGATTTACATCATCAATTTGGCGGAGAACATGATTTCCAACGCCACGAACGCTTTGCTTAAATTCCTTGAAGAACCAACGCCCGGAACTTATGCCATATTGACCACCAGGAACTCTTCGAAGATATTGCCCACCATCATCTCTCGTTGCGAAGTCATCCGCTTGGACGCGATGCCGCACGACGAAATATTAAAGGGCTGCAAAGAGCTTGGGTTGGACGAAAAGAAATCGGAACTCCTCTCTTTCTTCTACGGGGCGCCGGAACTCGTCAAAGAAAAAACGGAAGACGAAGAAGCCCCGAACATCGAAGGCTTGATGGAAGAGGTCTGCTTCGCCCTTGGCTCAAACCATAAGAAAGCCTTATTCACCTTCCAATCGCAGATAATCCCGGCTTGGAACAACAAGGCTAAGGCCGGAATATTGATAGACTTATTGATTGTGATATACAAAGAATTGCTAAACCTCTCTTATGGGTTTGAGCCGACCTTGCCAAATCACAAAGGCCTTTTGGAACCATTATTAGAAGACAAAAACGTCATCTCGGGCAAATTGGATTTCTTGCTTAACGCCAAATCGGAGTTGGAGACGAATATAAACGTCTCCTTGCTCCTCGACCATATAATCATCAACCTGACAAAGGAGGAAAGACGATGAACGAACACAATTACTTTGTGGCCATACATTTCGAAGGCGCCGCCAAATCTTATTATTTCTCGACCGACATACCCGATTTGAAACCCGGGGATTTCGTCATCGTCGATTCTTTGGGCGGATATGAGATGGCCATCGTCACCTCCTCTCCCCAAATGATGAACGATTATCATTCTAAGCTCAGCTTAAAGCCGGTTATCAGACGCCCTTCCGCCTCGGACTTGTCGGTTTACCAATATAACATCGAACAAGCCAAGACCGCGTTGGAAGTGGCCAGGAAAGAAGCCTCCAGATTGGGCTTGGAAATGAATTTTTTGGACGCCAAATATTCCTTGGACGGATCTAAGATAACCATTACCTACACCGCGGACGGCAGGGTGGATTTCAGAGAGTTGCTAAAATCTCTGGCCCCTCAGCTCCATTGCCGCATCGAATTAAGGCAAATCGCCCCCAGAGACAAAGCCAAATTGATAGGCGGAATCGGAACCTGCGGTTTGCCTTTATGCTGCAATACCTTCCTAAACGAATTCGACGGAATAGCCATCTCAAGAGCCAAGAACCAGATGCTTACCTTGAACATCCCCAAGCTTTCCGGGCCGTGCGGGAAGCTCATTTGCTGCTTGCTTTACGAAGACGATATGTACACCGAAGCCAAGAAACATTTCCCAACCATCGGAACGCACGTCATTTATGACGGCCACGATTACACCGTCACGGGATTGAACGTTTTAAGCAACACGGTGAAATTGGAAAACCCTTTGACAATCAAAAACATCCCGTTGGATGAATTCAACGGTTTGGAAAAGGTGGAGAAAAATGAGTCTGAAAAGGGAGAATAACTACGAGGGGGATTCGCCTCTTCTTTATTTGGTCGCCACCCCGATCGGCAACAAAGAAGAATTCACGCCCAGAGCCATAAACGTCTTGAAAGAGATGGATTACATCGCTTGCGAGGACACCAGAAACTCTGGCTTGCTGTTTTCCAAATTCGACATCAAAAAGCACCTTATTTCTTGTCGGGAATTCAACGAAAACGAAAAAGCGGAGGAAATAATATCCTTGCTTAAAGAAGGCAAGAAAGTCGCTTATGTTTCCGACGCCGGGTATCCGGGGATTTCGGATCCCGGGCAAAAGCTGGTCTCCAAAGCTTTGGAAGCCGACATCAAAGTCGCCGTCATAAACGGCCCGAACGCCGGATTGTGCGCCCTATTGGCCTCTGGGTTGGACACCACGCACTTTACCTTCGAAGGCTTTTTGCCATCCAAGGATTCTTTGGCCAAAAAACGTTTGGAAGAGCTAAAGAATTGGCCTCATACCTTGATTTTCTACGAAGCCCCCCATCGCATAGAAAGAACCTTATCGATGATGAAGGACGCTTTTGGGGGAGATAGGAAAGCCTGCTTGGCCAGAGAATTGACCAAATTGCACGAAGAATACATCCGAGGGACTTTTTCCGAATTGCTGAACGAAGATCCCGAAACCCTCAGGGGAGAAATGGTCATCTGCGTCGAAGGGAAAGAAATGACAAACGAAATCTCCGACGACGACATCGAAGAAAATCTCAATAAAGCCCTAAAGAGCCTTTCTTCCAAAGAGGCCGTAAAGAAAGTCTCAGCCGATTTGAAAGTCGGAAAAAACAAGGTCTACAACGTTTATTTAGAGCGTTTCAAATAATTCTTTTCTGCGTTTCTTGGCCCTAACGGCAAAGACGGTGATTTCATACGTGGCGAAAATAACGACTGCCGCGCCGCTTAACGCCGCGCCCATCTTTAGATATGGGGTAACGTAGGTGAAAACATATTCCACTTCGCCTTCCGGCGCGAAGAACCCGACCAATCCGCCATCCATTTTGACGGTCTTCAATTCGGTCTCGATATATTCGCCGGATTCGCCTTTGGTTCTGGCCACCACTTTCCATCCGGCGTCATATCCCAAAGTCGTTACCACGGCTTTTTGCTTGCTGAAATTGGATTTGGCTTCGAAATGGTCGGAATTGATGTATTTGACGTCCGTCAGAAGATGGTCTTCGTCCGTAATGGAGGCGTATTTCGCATCAAAATCCTTTCTTTCCTGCATGAGCAAGAATGGGATGGGGGCTTCGCCTTCTTCCCCGTTTTTCTTGGAGAAGACTATTTGCCTGACCCTTCCTTCCGCGTATATGCCAAATAGGCCGCTGTAGTTGCCGGATATCTGGCTATTGACGTTGTCGAAGGAATGGAATTCGTAATTCAATATGGTGTTTTCTTTCTTTAAAGAACCATCCTCGTTGAAGGTGTCGCCAATCATATAAACCCTGGAAATATTGCTGTGGTTATAAGCAAAGAGGAAATAAGCCCCGTTTGGGTCTTCGTTCATATATGGATCGCCCGTCCCCAAAGACCAAACGAGTTTCCCGTCTTCGAGGTTATTTGCCCCATAATAGGTTCCTTTGAAGATTTGCCCAGAATAGGCGTTGGTGTACGAGCTGACGTAAGTGTTCTTGCTGGAATCCACCAAAAATGACGCGGGGTCTTCGTAATTGAAGCCATATCCCGGCACGTTTTCGAATACCCTGGATTTCAATTGGCCGGACAAATCGGTGAATTTGACGTCGCTGAAACTGGGAGAGGAAAGTATTTCGATTCCCTCTGGAACGTCCACGTCGTCTTTGATTATCGCCCCGTTGAGATAGGCCTCCTCATTCTTGGCTATTTCCTTAAAGCCGTTGGAGTAATAGGAATTATGGTAGAAGTCCGAATAATTGAGGTGGTCGGTGTCCAAAGTCCCGTCTTCCAGGTATTTGTCCCAGGCGTTTTCCCTATAAACCCCGTCCACGGCTCTGCCGAGTTCGATGTGGTATGGATTTTCGTATATTCTGAATTTGTTGTTCTTATAGACGCATTTGGAACCGAAAGGAACGTTGTATTTGAAATCGTCGTCGTCCCATAAATCGCCCATCCCGGTATCTTCGGAAACGATCGCGTAATATTTGATTCCCGTCAACAAATCGAAGGAAAAACGCTTGTTGTTGTAATAGCCGGCCCAACGGGAAGAAACGTTCTTTTGGCCATATGGCGTGCCGTTCGCGTATTCGTTTTCGATGATATGGGAATAATGGCTCAAATCGATGACTTCGTAGTTGAACAGGGAAGACCATGGGGTGGTCCCGTTATAACCCATCGCGTAATTCATGTTCTTTTGGGCGGGATAATCCGCATAAGCCCTATACAAAGTGTCCGTGTCGTATTCTTTGGTGACGTAGGCGAAGGCCTCGGTCAATTGGGTTCCGGTCGTATATTGGTAATTCTTGTTGTCGTAACCGCCGTTAAAGGATCTCCCATAGCTATATGAAGAGCCATATAAGAAAGATATGTTGCCGCATACGATGACTTCCGCGGCCACGAAAGCCGTGACCATGTTTTTGAAGAACTTTTTCTTGGAGAAGAAAATGATGAACGCGGACTCTACGACCACCAAACCCATTTGGTAGATCGAAAGCCACAAAGTCGAATATTTTTCTCCGCCCCTAAGTACGTAAGCCGGGATGTTGTAAACGGATTGCCAATAGGTCATGAAGTTGCTGTTGGTGAAGGTTTTTCCATTTAAGACCCAGCGAACCATGAAGAAAGTCAGCAAAGTCGCGACCGCCACCAAGCCCGTAGCCAACGGCAACTGGTATTTGGGCGCTTCTTTACGATGGTCCATTCCCCTGCACGCTTGCCTGATAAGCAAGGGAATCAAGACGATGTACCATCTTCCGTAGCCATCCCCCGTAAAGGCGAAGCTGAAGAAATACGCAAAGATGGTAAACACGCAATAAGAACACAAAGCGAAGGAAATCAAATGCTCCCAATCCTTGGTTCTGACGTTGTTTATGAGCTCGAACATGAAGAAGATGATCATCGGAGTGTAGATGAACAAAGACGAAGTCCAAGCGTCATATCCGGTTGAGATCCCTCCGCCATAAAGCGGGAGCCACAAATAGTTGCAGGTGGGGAAGAAGAAAGACACCAAACCCATCATTTCCCTGCCGGGGTGATCGCCAACCATCTCAAACAATCTGGCGAAAACGGTCTTGACGTCGAACGTTTTCAAAGCGTTCAGCAAGTCTTGGAGATATAGGTAACCGATGGAATGCCCCCTACCGGACAAGGCTGATTGCCTAATGGAGGGAAGCAAGGACCACGAACATAGCATCAAACCCAGAGCAAAGCTTAAAACCCCCAAACCCAAAACGGCCCACGAATCTTTTCCTTTGCGGCTCTTGATGGTCCAAAAGAACCTCCATAAAGCGTATAAAACCCCCCAAATGCACATGACCACCAAAAAGAAGAAGGAGACGATTCCGAGCATGGCCAAAGACCAAGTCAAAGTCCCTATCTTTTTCTCTTTGATTACCTTTTCGATGCCCAAAAGGATGAGCGGAATGAATACGACCGCCGAAACGAAGGACGGGAAGCCGACGAAGAAGTTGACGAAACCGGAGAAGGCGTAGGCCAAAGCCCCCACCCTCGCGCTGGATTCCCTAACTCCCATGTATTTGAGGTAGGCTCTCATCGCAAATCCCGCGCAAGTCGCCTTCAAGACGGTGAATATGGCCGTCATCTGAGGGACCCAACCGCGAGGGAACAAGACGTTTAAAAACACAAATGGATCGAATAATCCGTAATAAGACATCGAGCCGATGTTGTCCCCGCCCAAATATATGGCCGGGTCATACATCGTGAAATGCCCCGTTTTGAAAAACTCATGCCAAACGTCCCAATAGTGATAATAGAATTCGACGTATTGGCTCATATAATCCCAACCATAAAGCTGGGTGCCGTAGTTTCTGATGAGCGAATAGCCCATCCAGCAGAAACCGACGATGACCAAAAGCAGACCGAAATAGAACAAAGACGTCCAATCAAAAAGGTAAGGCATATGCTTCCTAAACCATTCGGAAGCCTTGTTTTTTGCCTTTTGCTTTCTAAGTTCGCCCAAAGACGTGGTCTGTTGGTCTTCCATCATTTGTTTCCTTGTTCTTCGATTTCTTTCTCTTCTTCGTCGCTGGGATTGCTGATTCCCACGACGTCAGTCAAAGGCAAGGAGAAGGCGATGCCTTGTCCTTTGGTGCCAAAGCCGACGGCGTTGTTGATGGCCACCAAGACATCGTCTCTGATCTCTTTCGGGACCAAAATCATCACCATTTTCTTCTCAGGGGTAATGACTATTCCGTAGAACTGCTCGATTTCCTTATTGCCGGTTCCGTGGCCGTTGATGATGGTGCCGCCTCTGGCTCCGGCTTCCCTGGAAGCGGACACGACCAAATCGGTATATCCGTCGTTGACGATGGCGAATATCGCCTCATAACCATTGTTTTGTTCCATATTCACTTCCTCCGTGTTGGTTGTTCCTGCGTTATTGGCGTAGGTTAGATATTTGTAAGCGGATAGTCCCGCCATTTTGGTTAATGGAGCCATCCAGGCGATGCCAGAAGACAACTTGCTGGTTTTGAATCTCTCCTTAAGTTCCAATTTGAGATCGTTCCATTTGCTCAATTTCACAAAGGAGCAGACGATGTCTTTCTTTTCGTCTCCGACGCCAAGGACGTTATAGAAGTCGTTGGTGTAGGTGCCTTTGCCGCTGATGATAAAGGACGTCGCGCATTCGTTTTTGTTATATATCCCAACGATCGAACTGGCCAATCCATGATTGACGACCGCCATGGTGAAGGCCAATGGCATAGCGCCTTTCATGATTTTGGTTTCAGGTTCCGCGACCGCGTTTTTCTTTTTGCTGCTCATTCCGTCACCTCCGTGAAATCGATCAAGACATCATCATTCTCAGCAATGAAGTTCTTTCTGGCTTTGCTATAGATAACCATTCTCTTGATGCCGGCATACAAGCCCATCAATTGAACGACGATCAAAGGCATCAAGGCGATCATCGCCACCGAGCCAAAGGCTGAAGCGTATACGTAATCCGCGCCTTTCTCGGCGAAAGTGAATCCCGTGCAGAAAGGCATGACGAAAGTGGAGGCCATCGGACCAGAGGCGACGCCGCCGGAGTCGAAAGCCATGGCGAAATACATCTTCGGGACAATGAAGGAGAGTCCCAAAGCGATGAAATATCCGGGAATCAGATAATAAAGGACGCTGAATCCATAATGCGCGCGGACAATGGCCAAAGCCACGCCGCCGCCGACCGCCAAGGCCAAAACGGCCAAAACGGCTTTGGATTTCACGGTTCCTTCGGAAACCTTTTCAACCTGGCTTACCAACGAATGGACGGCCGGTTCGGCCAAGGCGCCGAACATGCCGAACAAGAATCCGACCAAAACCGCATAAGGGAACAAGTCTCTTTCGGGGTTGCCGAAGCATTTGCCCAATTCCTGGGCCACCGGCATGAAGCCTATTTCGACGAAAGTCATAAAAACGGCCAAACCGATATAGGCGTAAATCAAACCAATAAGGATCTTGAACAATTCCCTCTTCGGCAAACGGACGAAGACGAAATTATAAAACAGGAAGAACGCCGTAATCGGCAATATGGCGATGGCCGCATTCTTCAATTGGGAGACTATACCGTGTCCCAGCATGTTCAAATAGAACGGCCAAACCGTTTCCCAAGCGTTGTAATTGAGAGCGTCGGCTTCCGATATGGATGGAGACCAAGTCATTGAATCGACGTCTACGAACAAGCCCATGATCATGACGGCGATGATCGGCCCGACGGAGGCTAAGGCCGTAAGACCGAAGCCATCTTCCCCGTTGCGGTCGCCGGTGGATTTGGAAGACGCCAAACCGACGCCGAAGGCCATGATGAACGGAACGGTGACCGGCCCGGTAGTGACGCCACCGGAGTCAAAAGCCACCGGCAAGAATTTCGGGTTAACGATTCCCGCCAAAGCGAAAACCATTCCATAGAAAGCCAAGAACAAAACATTGAGCCTTCCGCCGCGCAACGTGCGGATAACGCCGATGACAACGAAGATTCCGACGCCCAACGCGATGCTTATGATAAGCACCCATTCGTTCATGCCGATTTGGGAGGCCATGGCTTTTAAATCCGGTTCGGCGATGGTTACCAAAACGCCGATGATGAAAGTCATGGCGATTACCAACCACATCTTTTTCTTATGGAACAAAGTCTGTCCGACGACTTCGCCGATTCTGCTCATGGAATTGGTGACGCCGGCGTTAAACAGGGCCAAGCCGACGATAAGGCCCGCCGCAGAGATAACGAAAGTGACCAATAACTGAGGCGAGAATTCATCCCTTGGCAATACGCCGGTTAGATATATGACAACGATGACCGCGACGATCGGCAATACGGCCAACGAGCTTTCCAAGAATCCTTTGGCTATCTGCTTAATGACGGCCAACCATTCTCTTCTTGGCTTTGGATTTGCGCTTTTTGTCATAGGTCCTCCTTTCTGGAACTTTGGGTTTGGCGATGTATTCTGGTTTGGGATTCCTCACCTTCCAGAACAGCGATTTCATCGAGGTGGGCATCTCGGTTTTGAAATCGTAGGTTTTCCCGTTCAAGGGATTCGTCAACGTCAGTTGATAAGCGTGTAGCCCCAATCTCTTTATCGGATTCGCGGGCTCTCCGTATTTGTCGTCCCCGATGACATAATGCCCTCGGTAACCGAATTGAACCCTTATCTGGTTCTTTCTTCCGGTTTCTATGTCGACGTCGAGAAGGGTGAGCCCGTTCTTTTCTTCCATCTTTTTGAAGTTGGTGACGCAGAGCTTGCCTTCTTTTTTGTTTTTGGTGACATAAACGAGATGGAGGCTGTTTTCGGCTAGGTAATCTTCGTATCTTCCGCTTTCTGGTAGGCCCTCTCCCTCGACAATCGCGTAATATCCGCGTTTGGTGACTATGTCGTTCCAATTGTTTTGGAGGGCTTCTCGAACTTCGAAGTTCTTGGCGAATATCAATACGCCGGAAGTGTCTTCGTCCAAACGATGAACGACGAATATGCGGGCGTTTTTGTCTTTGGCAGTCAGATAATCGGACACGAAGCGATAGGCGGTGTGTCCTTTTTCTCTGTCCGAAGCGATAGAGAGCAATCCCGATGGCTTATTGATGGCGATTATGTCATCGTCCTCATAGATAATGTCCAATTGATGGGCGTTACGTTTCTTGATTCGGTTATGGGAGAGCAATACTTCGTCTTCGGGGTATAGCTTGAAATTGAATAAGGTGACCGGTGCTCCTCCGACGGAAACCTGCTGGCTGGAAATGACGTGCCTGGCGATCGTATTGGAAAGATTGGCTTTTTCCATCAAAAAAGGAAGCAACGTAGTTTCTTCCTTAACCAAAAAGACCCTCACCTTGTTTGGGTCGATGAGGCCTTTTTGAGTACGATGTTTCTTTGCGTCGTTCCTATTCATGGCGTGATTATAAAATAATCAGCCTCTTTAATCACTCTTTTAATCGGATAAAAGATATTTTTTGAGTTCGTCTAATCTCTTTTTGGCGGTCTCAACGCCCAAATCATAAGCTTTTTTCAACACTTCCGTGTCTTGGGAAGTCGGGAATATTTCTAATGAATATGGGGGATAAAACACGAAAACGTTGCCTTTGTCTTCCTCTTCTTCGAGGATGCGGAGGTGTTCGTGATAGGTGATGTGGCTGTATTGGTGGCCGTTGATGAAGTTTGGATAATCCTTGAATCTCTTTTCGACCATCGGTTCGTTGGCTTCGTGCAAATCTTTGAACCTGAAGCCTCTTTCGCGGTTAGAAACCACGACGATTTTCTTTCCTTCCGCCAACGGGCGCAAGAAAGGTATGCGTTCGACGTATCCGCCATCCAAAGTCGGGATGTCTCCGACCATTTTCGGTTTCTTGGTGAAGGCGGTCAAAGAACAGCTCCCTTCGCAACCGTCATAGAAATTTGGATCTTCCTTGGCGATATAGATTGGGGTGCAGGTATTCAAATTGGTGGCTACGGCGTAGAATTCGGTCTCGCTTTCGGCGATGGCTTTCTTATCCAAATCTTTGTTTTTCTTTTCGTCGAAATAATGTCTGAAATCAATCAAAGACCCACCTTTCAAGAAATCCAAAGGGGCTATGACATCTTTCATTTTGGTGTCCAAAAACAATCGGGAAGCCGCTCCTTTTTTCTTTTGGACGTAATTTAAGCCAACCCAGGTGCCGGCCGAACAGCCATAAGCTTCGGTTGCGAACAATCCTTCTTCGATCAATACGTCGACGACTCCGCAGGCGAATATGGCGCGCTGGCCTCCGCCTTGAATCGACAATACCCATTCTTTGTTGCTCATAATCTCCCTCCAAGTAAGCCATAATGTTTTAAGCCTTCATACACTCCGTCTTCTGACACGGAGCTTGTGACGTAATTGGCTTTTTCTTTCACTTCGCTTTTGCCTTGTCCCATGCAAACCAGATAATTAGCGGCATTGAGCATATCAATATCGGGTATATCGTCCCCAAAGGCAATGGCTTCTTCCTTTTTGATGTTTAATTTTTCAAGAATCGCCAACATCCCGTCGCTTTTACGGTGCTTCTTTTCCATAACGTCGAAGGCGGTTGGTATATATTCGTTGATAAACAGTTCCGGGAAGTCCTTCTTGTATATTTCCCCGGCCTTGGATGGCGCGAAGAAGTTTATGGTTACGACGTCTTCTCCGTCATATTCTCCCAATGGGGCCAGAGACTCATTGAAGAACTGATAGAAATTCCTCGATTCCTCGGTTTGGGGAAACAACAAGGTTCTCTTATAAACCCCAACGATTTCCATGGTATAGCCATCTTTCTCGCATCTAGAGATGAAACGGCGAACCAAGTTCTCGCTTACCTTTGATAGGAACACTATCTCGTCATTCAAAGTCGCGACTCCTCCGCAACTTCCGATCCATCCATCATAAATAACGCCTTGATCGAACGTTCCGAGCTTAAGCATCGAATGATAAGGCCTAGAAGAGCAAAGTACGCATTTTATCCCTCTTTTTTGGGCTTCTTTGATGCCTTCTAATGACTTAGATTTCCATTCTTGGTTCTTGTTGTCGTATAAGGTCCCGTCTATGTCGAAAAAAGCGATCTTAATCATGGGTTTGATTATATCAAAAATAAGAAGAGATTTAACGCCAGGTCTTTTCGAAGGCCTCGTATAGGGCGGAATTGAGTTTTGAAAAACCCTCTGGATTAACCTTGATGGCTTCTCGGTCGTAGGTTACTAAGCCGTTAATCTCTCCCTCGACGTCGCTCCATTGGGTGAGAACCGCCACGGAAAGTCCTTCGTTTTCGATTAACGGAACCAAATTTTCCAAATAGGTCTTTTCGTAAGCTTTCATTAACTTGTCGGCATTCCCGTATTTGGCATATCCAAACCTCTTTCCGGAAGGAGAATGTCCCTCCACCGGATATGAGAATCCGCCGAATTCGGAAAGGGAAAGGATTCTCCCTTTTTCGTTCTTCAAATTGGGTTTCTTGAAATAAACGTGATGGCTGGAGAAATCCCCCGAGCCGGTATCGAACCAGCCGGAGGTGGAATCGATTAGCCTGGTGTCGTCCAACACCCTCAAAGCTTCGGTCAACCTAACCGAGTCGAATTGGCCCCAACCTTCGTTGAACAAAGTCCAAGCGATGATGGAAGGGTGCTTGTCCAACAACTTAACCGTTTTGCTTAAGTCCGCCTCGAACATTTCTCTCGACGCTTTGTTTCCTCTTTGCATCTTGTCATGAACCGTGTCGTCGTATTTGAGTTTCAAAAACGGCGCGGCGGCCAATCTGAAAAGAGGTATCTTCCCGCCGGAATTGATCATGTCTTGAATGATTAAAACGCCCAAGCGATCGCATTCGTAATACCAACGAGGGGATTCTATCTTTATGTGTTTTCTTAACGCATTGAAGCCAAACGATTTTATGAGATTCAATTCTTTCTCAATGTCTTCTTGGCTTGCCGGTGTCATGCCGGATTTCTCAGACCAATATCCTTGGTCCAACAAAGCGCTCAAGAACAAAGGCTTTTCGTTCAAAGCGATTAGGCTCTTGCCTCTTTTTTCGATTTTTTCGATTTTCCTAACGCCGAAAATCGAATGGATGACGTCTTTTCCTTTCGAAACCGTGACTTGGTATAAGTTCGGTTCTTCCAAAGACCAAGGATAGAAATAATCTTTGAGGTTGATCAAAGCTTCGCCGTAGGTGTCGGTCTTGCCTTTGATTATTTCTCCTTTTGGGGTGGTCACTTCGATTTTGGCGTCCGAGACGTTATGCCCCAAATCGATGATCAATCTTCTCCTATCGTAATTGGCGTTGATCTCGATTTTGTCGAATCTGAATCCTTCCGGAAGGTATTCGACATATACGTTTCCCCAAATACCCGAAGTCCCTTTATACCAAATGGTCCCGGGATTAAGGGATTGCTTTCCTCTGGCAAACACATCGGACGAAGTGTCGTCTTTTGCTTTGACTTCGATAACGTCTCCTTTTTTAAGATGGGGAACGATTATCGAAAACGGCCAATAACCGCCTTCGTGATGCGCCACGAAAGAGCCATTCCAATAAACGTCGCATATTTGGTCCACGGCTTCGAAATGTATTTTGGCTTCTTGCTCAAAATATTCGTTATCTTCCTCGATTAAGAGGCGATAATGCATCGTTTGGTTTGGATAAACGGTGGCGTTTATCCCGCTTAGTTCGGTTTCCGGGGCAAACGGAACCAAAATCTTTTTGTCATATTCGGGTTCTTCTCCATTATTCAAGGCGAAGTCCCATAAGCCATTTAGGGAATAAACGCTGTCTCTTGCGAAATATGGATCGAAGGCTTTGTCTAACGAAATCTTATTCATGGGATAATCATACTACTTTGGCTTATTGGAGTAGAATACTCCCGAGGACGAAATTATGAATCAGATAGAAACAGCAAAAAATTATCTAAAAGAAAAAGGGTTGGATGCCTGGGTGTTGGTTGATTATGAGAACCGCAACCCGGCTTTTGTCAGTTTCTTGGGAAGGAAGATGCTGACCAGGAAAATATTCTTGATCGTTCCAAAAGAAGGGAAACCCTATTTGATTTGCCATTCCATCGACACCGTTTTCCTAAAAGGCCAAAACGATTTCGATTTGAAGGTTTATAAGACTTGGCAAGAGATGCTAGCTTTGGAAAAGGAATGCTTTTCGTCTTACAAAAAGATTTGCATGGACATCTCTGGCGACGGCTTGTTGCCTAGAGTCTCTTTGGCGGATTATGGCTCGGTCGAATATATAAAGAATTTGGGAATTGAGATCGTTTCTTCCGCAAATATCCTCCAAAAATTGACCGCTACCTTGGATGACGAAGCCAAAGAATTGCAAAGAGAAGCCAACGAAAAAGTGTTGGCCATCAAAGACGAGGCCTTCAAAAAGATTGCCGCGGATATCAAAAAGAGAGGAAAATCCAACGAATACGAAGTCCAACAATATATTTGTGCTCGCTTCAAAGAAGAAGGAATGGCTTGGGACGACGACCCAATCGTGGCTATTGGCCCCAACGCCTCAAACCCCCATTATGGCCCAACCAAAGATAATAACAGCGACATCCACGAGGACGATTTGGTTTTGATTGACATGTGGGCGAAGATGGACGCGCCGAAAGGCGTATATTCCGACATCACCTGGATGGGGTATGTAGGAGAAACCGTCCCAGAAGTTTACGAAAACAGATTCCAAATATTGAAAAAAGACGTGGATTTATGCGTCAAATTCCTCAATAAAAACATCGCAGTCCGCCCGGTTTACGGATATGAAGTCGACGACGTCTCCAGAAAATACATCAACGAACAAGGATATGGAGATTATTACACCCACCGCGTCGGCCATAGCATCGCCATCGACGTTGGCCCTCACGGCTGCGGGGTCAACATGGACAACTACGAAACCCATGATTTCAGAGAGATCATTCCCAATGTTTGTTTCTCCTTGGAGCCGGGAATATATGCGCCAGACTTTGGGATGAGGAGCGAAACCAACGTTTTGATCGATAATGGCAAAGTCGTGGTCGTGGCCGGAAGGCAAGATAAGATAATCCCGATTCTCAAATAGCTTTAAGAACAGAAAAAGTGAGAGCCGGCAGTGGCTCTCACTTTTCCTTTTTAAGGGGAGAGGATGGGAAGATGCTATTTGATTTCGATGCGATGAGAGGCTTCGATCTTTGATTGATCTTTGGGGAACCTGATGGCAAGGACGCCGTTTTCGAAGTTCGCCTTGATGCTTCTCTCGTCGACTTCTCCGACGTGGTAGCTGCGGGAGCTATTGACGTATCTGCGTTCTCTGAGCATGTATTTCTTGTTGTTCTCGGTTTCTTTGAGAGAGACGCTGACGGTGAGGTATTCGTTTTTGTATTCGATGCTCACGTCTTCTTTCTTGACTCCCGGGAGTTCGATGTCGATGGCGTATTCGTCTCCATCAACATATATGTCGCTTCTCATTTGGAGAGCGCCTTCGTCAGAGAATAGTTCGCGGAATAAATCGTGGGGTAAATAAGAATCGTTTCTAGTGGTGATATACATAATTATCTCCTTTCGTTTTAGCACTCTTTGTTCCCAAGTGCTAAGTATATTCTAACCACTCTTTTAGCACTGTCAACATTAAAGTGCTAATTTTTTTCAAATAATTTTTCTAAGCTTTTTTATCTCTGTTTCTATCTCCCTTCTATGCGCGAAAACATCAGGTGATATCGCGATATTTTTATTACTACCCCTATAGTATCCCTCCCATAGTTCGTTGGTTTTCAGAAGCAATGAGTCCATTTTTTCTTTTTGTTTTTCGCTTCCGAAGGCCATAAACGCTTCAATTAAATGGCTTTCCAATTCCTTGCCGTTGAACTCTCCGGCCCGGCATCTCCTGAATGGATCCATCCACTCGGCGAGTTTGCGTTCGTAAAAGGTAACGAACTCGAATTGCTTGTTTTGTTTTGTATCGCTCATACCTTCTTATAGACATGCGTGTGCGCGATTTACAAAAAACCGCCCAATTGAGGACGGTTTGATTTGGATTAATAACTCAGCTTATTTCTTGGAGTAGCTTAAGACGGCGGCGCCAAAGGAGAGAGCGGCGGCCACTAAGCCGGCGGCGCCAGAGATGATGGTTCCGGCTCCCAATTTCAAGTTGTACAAGGAACCGAGGGTATCTTTCAATCCGGTCGTGGAGATGGCGCAAAGGAAGATGATGGCGAAGATCATTTCCATGATTCCGCCCAAGAAGAACAAGAATCCGGAGAATTTCTTAGAACCGTTGGGGTTAGGGAAAAGCAAGATGGTAGCGATGGTCTGGAACACGACGCCGATGACCAATAAGGTGAAGGCGGCGATGTTCGCGGACGACGCGGAACTGATATAGGAGTTGGCTTTGTTGCCGAAGATGACGGTATAACCGCTCCACTCCAATTCGGAGATGGAAGTCCCGGCTTCTTTGAGGCTGGCGTGTATTCCACATCCAACCGGGGCAACGAACACGGCAATCGCCAACGCGAAGATGACGAGACCGAGGATATTGACTATTTTCTTATTCATGTTTCAACAATCCTTTCTGGATACGCTACATATCTTAATTTAGCGAGGTGTCTTAATCAAGATTAAGCCTTTGAAATCTGGAGAACGGCTTTTTCGGCGGATGTCGATGTGACCGTAACGCTCCAAGGGAGGCTAGTCCCGTCGTTCATCACGCTCTTGTAGTTGTTGTAATAGGCCGGGAAGGATTTCGCATACAGAGAATAGGAGAACGTTGTGCCGGCGGTAAACAAAGAAGTGTTCGAACAAACCAAGGCTTGGCCCGCCTTATCGCATTCCGTGTCGTAGTTTTTCTTGCTCGTGCAATCGATCAATTGGATGAGTCTGTGAGACAAATCCCCGACCGTGCCTTTGCTATTAACGTAGTTATAGGCGGCCGTGTTGGAATTCACCACATATACGGTTTCGTCGTCATCGAATGAATCGACATACGCGTTAAGGTCGTCTCCGGCGCTATTCAAATTGGCCAACCTGGCGTCGATATGATAGATGCGGATGCCTCTGTTGGTCATTCCTTGTATGCCGTTGGAATAAACTTCGTCGCTATCGGATTCGTTCAATCCTTCCGGCGTGTAATATTCAAGGAGCATGTATTCGTCAAAAGCCATGCCGTTCCATCCGCCGGAAGTCGGGAGAATGACGAATTCCCCGGAAGTGCTGGCGGGTTTTAGTTCGATTGTGCAGCTTGAGGTTGGGACATACGGGTTAACCCAACCCAAAGCGAATTTGGAGAATGAGTTGTGGTCGATGACGTTGGCATCCATCATATCAACCCATCCGGTAGGGCCATAATTCTTGCTATATTCGTCGCAATCCGCGGAAACGTAGTAATCATCCAACCCCAAAAGGTGTCCGGTTTCGTGAATGTAGGTATGGGCGTCTCTGCTCTTCGTGCCATAACCTTCGTACATGAAATCATACGAAGCCCAAGCATAGTGGTAACCGACGGGGCTTGTCTTGTATTTCTCGATATCGCCATATGTTTTGCCATTTACCACCGAAGTGTCGAAATAGGTGTAAGCCCAATATGTGTTGGAGTCCATCGTTTTGTTGTTGGAAGCGTTGGGGGCGCCATAAACGAGCCAAACGGCATCGAAGAAACCGTCGTGGTTGGTATCGAAAGAAACGCCTTTGTCGCTATAAGCGGTCTTATACCAGTTGACGGCGTTTTCCAAAATCGTCCAGGTCGGATCGTATCCTTCCGTCGAAGACGACAAATTGGCCAATTGCTTGGAGTTGTAACCGCAGTCGTACCAATCGGTGACGGCGCCTTGGATATTCAATTTTCCAAAGGAAGATTTGTAATAGAAAGAAGACACCGATTGCCAACCGGTTTCCTCCGGTTTCCCAAAGAAGGTTTTGTATATGTCGGTTCTTATATCAGCTGTGGCGTATTTGCTAAAATCCGACAATTTGACGGGGATAACCAAAATCCTCGGAGAGCCAACGGACGGAAGGTTGGTGGTCCATGAGGTTTGGCCAACCCTGTCGTAGGTGTCCTTGCTGTTTGTTTTTAATTCGACCCCTTGGGCGGTGTAACTCGGATCGTTCGCGTCGCATCCGAATTCCGTGCCATCGTTGTTATAAACGTAAAGCCCTTTGTCCGTCGGTATCTCTTCATCGGAAATGCTGGAGTCTCCTCCGGTGATTTTGTCTAATATGTCCAAAATGGAACAGCTGGCCAACGCAAATGCCGAGACAGCGGCCATAACAACCAACAATTTGCGATTCTTCATACTAACGACCTCCAAAGAGCAAGATATTATAATCTCACATTCTTTGAAAAAGAAAAAACTCCACTTTAATGGAGTTTCTTCGTTAGAGAATTTCTCTTTGTTGCTTTAAGAATTCGACGTCCAATTTGATCTGTTTCTTTTCTTCTTCGCTCAATTTGTCGTAGAGCTTGAAGAACGAATCGATGTCTTTGGATTTCTTCTCTTTCGGATAGTTGGGGTTGGAAACGTTGGCGGAAAGCCTCTTTTCGAGAGCTTGGGTCTTCTCCAAAGGAGTTTTCTTTGGAGCGGCCGGTTTCTTTTCTTCGGCTTTCTTTGGAGTGGGTTTGGCTTCGGTTTTCTTGCTCGTGGCTTTTTTGGCTACGGGGTTTTTCTCTTCGGCCTTTTTAACTTCAACTTTCTTTGCGGTCTTAACCTCGGATTTGGCCTTTGGTTTGGCCTCGGCCTTAGCTACGGGTTTTTCCTTCTTTTCGGAAACGGGTTTTTTCTCCGTTTCTTTGGCTTTGACTTCGATTGGCTTGGAAACCGGCTTGTTTTCAGGTTGATTAACCTCTTTTTCCGTTTCCTTTATTTGAGGTTTTGCTTTCTGAATCGGGGCGGTTTCTTGCTTTTGGGGCAAAGGCTCCAAGGAAGTCGTGGCCTTGAAGTCGCGTTCGGTTTTTTCGACCACCATCTTCAAGCCTTTGACGTTGATGGAAAAGCTATCGCCGGTTTTGGCCAAAGCGTTGTTCGGCAATTTGGATAGCAAGACGTCTTTGGTGACGTCGACCGGTCCATGGATTCCTTTGACATATGGAATGGACGCGTCGTCGCGAATCAATACGTTAAGGCGTTTCGCCGAAGCGATTACGGCATCGACCGGGGTAGACCCAAAATCATAAAACGGTTTGTTTTGTTTTGGCTCGGCCGGCTTTTCTTCTTTCTTTGGAAGATTGGCTTTGGCGGGTTTCTGCTCGATTTTCGGAACGGAAATTGGCTTAACTTCAATCTTTTTGATTTCTTTTTTCTCCACCTTCAAGGCGGGGGCTTTCTCTTTCTTGGCTTCTATCTTCTTAAACTCTTTGGGCTTATTCAAAGAATGTCCTTCCAGCTGACCTCCGGCGTTAATTTTCATAACGGCCAAAAATCTTCCGTTTTGGGAGCCTAGGCTGTTTAGTTTATCGAGATCGTAGGCAAGGTTTTTGTCTTGGGTGATGACTAGGACTCTGTAATGGATTCTGAGAACGGTTGCGGTTGCTAAGATGGATGGATCTGCGAAGGTGTCGCCTTTTCTCTGCTGCCTTTTCGCCACTTGGATTACGTGATGTCTTCTTTGCGCGTCTTTCAATATGTTGAGCGCTCTAACTGCATCGATACGAGCTTCGCTATAATGCCAATCCTTGTTGGCGGCGTGTTTCTCAAGCTCCTCGATACATTCTTTCAAGGTGATGACTTCCAATCCGTCTTTCCAATATCTCTTCGAACCAACCAAGGCGTCCATGAATAACGGGAATCCCTCATCCATCAAGGCGCAGGTATCGATGATGACCCTGTCGTAATTCGATAAGACTTTTGCCAATGAAGAGAACGTTTTCTCTTGGCTATACATTAAATAACCTCCTTATGGATTGTATTTTACTCCCATAAACAAATATTGACCACTTAACAAAAATCAGCGATCTTGGCCAATTTGCTTAAGGTATCTATTTAAGATCACTCCCGCTGCGGCGGAGTCGATGTTGCTCTTTTGCTGTTTGCTGCTTTTTCCGGATTCATGAAGGAAAGCCGAGGCTTCCACCGTGGAATTCCTTTCGTCGACTTTGACAATGTCGACATTAGGAAACGTTACTTCCAATTTTTTGATAAATAATTCGACTACCGGCGTCATTTCGCATGGATCGCCGGACGGAAACAAAGGCCAACCGATGGCTAAATGTTCTATCGTTTCGCCTTCGATGACGGATTTTAATCCCTCTATCGCTTCGTCGTAGCAACCGGCGTGAAATCTGAGGTTCTTTAGCAATGTTACGAAAATGCCGCTCCTGGAAATAGCGATTCCCAAGCTTCCTTTTCCCAAATCCAACGCCAGAATGTTTTTTTGCATAAATAGACAAATGGATAATATAACTTTGACCGGGGTTTTTCCACTTATCTCTTTTTATGACTCGCCCATAACGCGAGTTAGATTGCTTTATTTTCAATAACGGATATAATCGAGAAACTTGAATTGAGTTATATGGTTGACGAAGAAGCAAGGCAAGGCCGACTAAAGAAATTGATAGCCAGCGGTTTTTCCAGAAGATACGTATTGGTTTTCGTTTTGCTTATCCTTTATATCGCCTTCACGGCCTTCACCACCGAAAGTTTGTCTATCTTCAATGGCGAAGTTTCGAACATGAATGACTTGGAATTCTATTTGATGGCTTCCGCCTCGTTGTTATTAGGGGCGGGGATCATTATTTTCGCGTTTAAGTCATTCAACGCCAAATTCAATCGGCCGTTATTCGTTATTTGCGCGGTTTTATTGGTCATTGACATAGTCGCCGTTTCGACTTTTCCCGAAACCATCAGCGCCAATTGGATGACTTATACGATCCATAATAACGAAAGAATCAGATATATCTTCAATTGGTTGGTCGCGGATGTCGGAATTTATATATTCATCGGAATCGTTCCTTATATCTTCAAATCCCATACCGGCGTGGATTTTTGGCTTTGGGTCGGAATCTTCGTCGGGGTTCTTTTGACCGTTGCCTCATTGATAACCGAGCAAGAGGCTTGGAAAAGCATGTTTTCTGGCGGTAATTTTGAAGGCTTAAAATCATTGACCAACAACAAGAACACTTTTGGATTCGCCATTCTTTGGTCTTTTAATTGCTCGCTCATCCTTTATGCCAAATATCACAAACCCTATTTCCTCGCTTTCTGCATATTCTTCGTTTTGATGACGGTGGCCACGGTTTGCAAAACCAGCATAGCCACCTTGGGAATAGAGGTTTTGTTAACCATGATCGTGTTCCCGATAATCTCTTGGAAGAAACGAAAGAAGGGCCAAATAATCTTCCTTTCGATAATGGCCGTTTGTATCGCCATAGTCCTTTTGATTGCTTATGTTCCCATCGAACCGTTGAAAGGATTAAGCAAACTCTTGAAAGACGAGTTGAATTTAATCTTCCATTTGAGTGGGGGGACGATGACCGGCAGGACCGATATTTGGAAAGGCATTTTCGCCGGCTTTAAGGCAAAGCCGACCGTTTTGCTCTTTGGAGCCGGGGATTCCGTTTTCGAATATTTCGTCGGGGTGTACGCCGCGGACGGGATGACCGCAAAATTGGCCGCCCACAATGGCTTTCTCTACGTCTGGGGTCGTTTGGGAATCGTTGGTTTGTTGGTATATGTCTTCTTTATCGGCTACATCATTTATAACGTTATCCGCGCGATCAAAGTAAGAAAAGAAACCTGGATGGCGGTTTTGTTCATAGTTTTGTTCGGCTTCTTATGCCACTCGATGGCCGAGGATGACGCTTTGTTGGACATGAGATTGAAAGGAATGATGTTCTTGGGAATCATTTGGTGGCCGATAGGCGTCTCTAACAGGGATTATAAATTGTCCATCTGCAAAGAAGCCCAAAAAGAAAAAGTCAAAATCACGACCTTGGAGAAAATCACTTCTTTGGACGTTTTGAAGACTTCCTACATGATTTCGATGGTTCTATTCGTTGTTTTCGTGGGATTGGCCCCGTTGTTTGAAACGGCGTTTGGGTCATGTTTGTTCAATAACAAATATTCATTGTCGGGATTGACGGTTTTGTTCCTGGTCGGACCTTTGTTGTTCTACGAAGCCAAGGAACTCAAAGATTCAGGCAATAAAATTTGTTTCATAATGCATACGATATTATCGGCGTTTGTTGTGGTCATTGGCGTTGTCGTTGGCGCCACAATCAATTCGTTGTCTTATCCAATCGCAATGACTTTCGTTTTGTTGTTCGTTTTGACGGAAGGCGCTATCGGAGCCAAATTCCAAAAGCTCTCTATAAAGGATGTTTACCCTTTATTGATAAAAGTCTTTGTCGCCGTGTTGGTCGTTGGTCTGTCTCATTGCCTTAACGCCGGCTTGCCTGCGGAAACAATGAAAACGTGCTTGGTGGCTATGCTTTGCTTGTATGTTTCATTGGAAATGTTGGTGTTGTCCATATTCCCGAAAGAAAAGTTTTATAACGGCGCGGCAGGCTTTTTGGAAGCCAACTTCGAAAGCAAACACGAAACATTCGCCGATAGAATCGAAATAGAAGTAAACGAAAGAATGAATTCTACTTACTGAATTCTTTGATGGCGCCGACTTTGCCGGAATAAACGCGATAGCCTTCTTCCAACAACGTGAGCTCGGCGTTCAAGATAGCTTTTCTGTCCCTGCTTAAAGCAAAGAACGCCGATCCAGAACCAGTCATGGAAACTATTTCGGCTCCAAGGGCTCTGACTTTGTCCATTTCCTTTTCTAAATCAGGATAAAGCGACAAGGCCGCCGGATACAATTCATTGACCACGCCGTTGATGACATTGGCTTCGTTTCCTTCCGCCAAATCTTTGATCAATTGATCGGAAGTCCCTTGTTCTATGCTCATCGTATCATAAGCGGCATATACGTCTTTGGTAGCCAAACCCTTTTTTGGGGCTATAAGCAAAATGTAATAATCTTTGGCTACGGTAATCGGTTCCAAACTTTCTCCGACGCCGGTTAATCTAACGGGTTGGGGTTTGATGAAGAACGGTACGTCCGCTCCCAATTCCAAACCGATTTTTCTCAATTCGTCGTCGGTGGCGTTCAATTTGAGCAATTTGTTGATGGCTCTGATGACGCAGGCGGCGTTGGAAGATCCACCTCCCATTCCGGCGGCGACCGGAATAAGTTTATGGATCCTGATTTCGAAATTTTCCTCAAAGCCATAATGGGCGCGCATGACATCCACCGCTTTTTGGCAGATGTTATGGTGGTTTCTCTGCAAAAAAGGAAGATCGCAAACAACGGTCGTGCTCTTGGCGTATCTATTTACGATAACTTCGACCACATCGTGGATGGTCGTTGGCAAAACAACGGAATCCAAATAATGATATCCGTCTTCCCTAACGCCTTTGACGTGCAAAGACAAATTTATTTTGGCATATGACTTCAATGTCACCGAATGCAATCTGAACAATTTCATATAGCGATAATATACTCTTAGGCGCCTTTTAATAAAACGCAGTTTTGTTAATCTTTGTCTTCCACGGCGTCCAACAATCTCAAATAGTCGTCCAAAGTCAATGTTTCAGGCCTGGCTTTTAAAGATATGTTGGCTTTTTCCAACGCGGCTTCAGACTTGTCCGCATCGTTTAAAACGTACTGAAGATTATTGAAAATGGTTTTGCGGCGATGTGAAAACATCTTCGTGACGAAGCCATATAAACGCGAAGCTTTGTCCAAGTCTCTGTCACGCTTGAATTCCAGGCTAAAGACTATGGAGTCGATGTGCGGAGCCGGAACAAATGAATCCCTCGGCACCAAGAATTCTCTTTTGACGTTAGCCACATAACTAAGCAAAATCGGCAAAGGTCCATAATCTTCCGTGCCAACTTTGGCGGAAAGCCTTAAGAACGCTTCTTTTTGAACCATTAAAACGGCTTTCCTACATGATTTCGATTCCAAAACGATCTTTTCGATCAAACTTGAGGTGATGTAATAAGGAAGGTTTCCAAGAACCAAATCATAGTTGGAAAAATCCGCCTTTAAGGCGTTTTGGAGAATCGGGTGAATATGTGGGTAATCTTTAAAATCTTCTTTTAGCTTCGTTACCAAGCCTTCATCGATGTCTAATAACGTCGCTTCCGCATTATAATCCGCCAAAAACACGGAAAGAGAGCCTGCTCCAGGGCCGATTTCCAAAACTTTGTCTCCGTCTTTGATATCCAACAAAGCCACGATACGTCCTGCGTCTTTTTCGGAAATGAGGAAATTTTGGCCAACTTCGTGTTTGGCTAGCAACTTATATTCTTTTACCTTCTCGAAATATTTGCTTTTATCCATTTATCATTCCCTCCAGCTGCGAATACGTAATACCTAAGGCATTCGCCCTCTTTAAGAACGTTTTGCCATTGGTTATTCCGATATTTAACTTACTTCCGACGCGTTTTCTCAATTCCGCCGAACTATCCAAACCAACCAAACCAAGATTATAGAGGTCGGCCATAGTCAATGAAGCATTCGGGGCTTTCTTTTCCGGAACTAGATGAGACAAAGCCTCTAAAATCGTGTCTTTGTCACATTCCGCCACTCCGACTTTGTGTTTCTTTATAGATTTTTCTTTGGGCACGAAAGCGTGTTTTGCCGAAGGCACCCTTTGAGAAATCGTATCTCTTATCTTTTTGCCCGGAGAGTCCGGATCCAACAAAAGGATTATGTCTCTGGTTTTGGCGGCCTCTTCTATATATCTCAACGTTTCTTCCGATATCGCCGAACCGTTGGTCGTAACGATATCCGCGTCGATAAAAGAAGAAAGCAAGGCTTCGTCCATCTTTCCTTCAACTACGATTATCGCATCTATTCTTTTCATCTCTTCACCTTAAAAAGTCTTTCGAAGTTCGCGTTCAAGCGTTCTTTCAATTCTTCTTCGCTTTCATTCCTTAGTAAAACCATTTGATCGAATATTTCTTTTATATAGGCCGGCTGGTTTTGCTTGCCGCGATACGGAACCGGCGGCAAATACGGGGAATCGGTCTCAATAAGCAATCTGTCAATGTCGCATTTTTTGACGCATTCCTTCGGAGTTACCGCGTTCTTGTAGGTGATTGGCCCGTCAAATCCGAAATAAGCGCCCAATTTCTCGAATCGGCCCATCATCTCTTCGGAGCCGGAATAGCAATGGAGAACAAAACCGTTCTCAATCGGATTGTCTTTGATTATTTGATAAACGTCGTTTGAGGCGTCTCTGGCGTGTATCGAAACCGGAAGCTTCAATTTATTCGCCAACCTTATTTGCTTTATGAACCATTCTTTTTGTTCTTTTTTGGTTTCTTCGTCGTTTTTCCAATGGTAGTCGAGGCCGATTTCTCCTATCGCCACGACTTTGTCGGATTTAGCCAAGTCTTCTAGCTTCTCCAACGATCCGTCGTTCTCGTCTTCATAGTTTTCAGGGTGTATTCCCACCGCCGCGTAAACCCCATCATATTCATTAGCCAATTCAACGGCTTTTTTTGAGCTTTCCAAATTCCAACCAACAACCAAAAACGCGTCGATTCCGCGCTTTTTTGCATTTTCTATCGCTTCTTTGGCGTTTATTCCGTCATCGTTTAGATGGCAATGGCTATCAAATAGGTTCTTCATTTATTTACCCACGCAGAAACGAGAGAAAATCTCGTCGGTCAAATCGTTGGTGGCCTCTTCTCCGAGAAGTTCCCTGACACAGTTATAGGCGGCCATCAAATTCACGGAAACAAAGTCGATCGGGGCGTTGGACACGCAATCGATTTTGGCTTGGGCCAAAGATGAATCTATTTGCCTTAAAAGACCAAGTTCGCGCACATTGGACAACGAAGGGTTCTTATACGCTTCTTTGGTTAATCCCAAACATTCGTATAAGGCGTCTTCCAAAGGCTTCAATTCGCCTTTTGCCGCCGAAATATACAGTTTTCCGTCTTCTTTGTTCTTTAATTCGTCTTCTTTGTTATAACAAACGATCAATTTCTTGTCTTTCGCCAATTCTTCGATTTCTTTTTCTTTCTCGCCGAATCCGTTTGTCGCATCGACGACCAAAACGACGATATCCGCTTCTTCTATGGCTTTTTTGGAACGTTCCACGCCTATGGCTTCGACTACGTCCGCTTCCTCTCTTATGCCGGCGGTGTCTAAGAAGGTGACAGGCACGCCTTTGAGGTTATAGCTTCCTTCTATGACGTCTCTGGTTGTTCCGGGTATGTCGGTGACGATGGCTTTGTTCTCTTTGAGCAAAGCGTTTAGAATCGATGATTTTCCAACGTTTGGCTGGCCGACCAAGGCGACTTTCACGCCATAACGGACTATCTTTCCTTTTTCTCCGCCATCTATCAAAGAAGAAATGTTCTTTCTGATCTCATCTATTTTGGAAACGATGATTTGTTCGTTCATTTCCTCGATGTCTTCATATTCCGGGAAGTCTATGTTCACTTCCACGGACGATAGCAATTCCGCCAAAGAATCCCTTAATGGCTTAATCAAATTCGATGTCTCGCCTTTATAGGAAAGCAACGATAGATTCTTGGCTTCTTTGGTGGTCGCGCTTATCAAATCGTTGATTGATTCCGCTTCGAGCAAATCCATCTTCCCGTTATAAAACCCGCGAGAGGAGAATTCCCCTCTTTCCGCGTATCTCGCGCCCGACGAAATATAGGCTTCAATGATTTCGTTAACGATAACCATCGATCCGTGGGAAAAGATTTCCACCACATCCTCTCCGGTAAAGGAATTCGGATGGGGATAAGCCAGCAAAACGACGTTGTCGATCAATTCGCCGTTATAGGAAATATCGCCGACGAAAGACGTTCTTTTGCTTATTGGGGAAATTTCTTTCGAAAACAATTTGTCGGTCAACAAGAAAGCGTCGTCTCCCGAGACTCTTATTACGGCGAGGGCGCTCATTAAGGGCGGCGTGGCCAATGCGACGATGGTGTTGCTTTTCATAACGAAATCATTATATCAAAAAGAAAAGGGCTTAAGCCCTTATTCTACATAGAAGATGTTGACGGCCCTTTCGTTGCCTTCGCCGGAAGATTCGGTTTTGATGTTCTTCCAACCGGTCAAGGTGTTATGGACGATTCTTCTTTCGTCCGGGGTCATCGGATCCAATTGGACCGGATATTTGGTCTTGATGACCTCTTCCGCGGCGCGCTTGGCTAAGTAGGCTATGCGGGAATATCTGTCTTCCTTATAACCTCCGACGTCGAGAAGGATTCTATAGCGGTGGCGGAATTTGTTGGAGACGGCAAGCCTTACCAATTCATTCAAAGCTTGCAGGGTTCGGCCTCCTTTGCCGATTAAGACCGGATTTCTCTTGGAATCGATATTTAAGCGGATAAGGCCGTCATCGATGGTGGCGGAGGTGGTTATCTCGACTCCCATCGCCCCCAAAACGTCTTTCAGATAAGATTCGGCGTAAGAAACCGCGTCCTCTTCGGTATAAACCTCGATGCGGGCTTTCTTGAACAATCCGCCTTTTTCTTCGACGACTTTATAAAGCAAACGATTGGTTGGAATTCCAAGTTCCAAGCAAGCGTTGTTGACGCATTCGTCAACGGTTTTGCTCACGTATTCTTTCATGCTTGTTTCTTCTTTCCTTTGTTTTTGCGGGCCTTCATGATGGCTTGGATGACCAAAGTCTGGATGATGGAGATTATGGCGCCGATTGCCCAATAAGCACCCATGGCGCTAGGCAAAGACAAACCTAAGATCGCGGTGAAGATAAACATGACCCAAGCGATGGTTTTGCTTTGGCTTTGTTGTTTATCCCCAGCTGGATTGGCGGTCAATTTCTCGATTTTGTCAGCCTTTTTCTTATTTATCCATTGCGGCAATTTCATGGAAACGAACTGGAATCCGATCATCAAGATATAAAGGACCAAAGCCGTCCACCAGCCATTTCCATTGGTGGTGAAGTTGCCTTTCGGTTGGGTGATGACGCTCAAGATGGTGTCGCTTAAATGCAACCCCAAGAAGGAACCGGTGCTTAAAGCGGCGGATCCGCGGAAGGCGCCCCAAACGCCCATGAATAACGGGAGTTGGATAATCAAGGTGATGATGGATGAGAACGGGCTAACCTTATTCCTCTTATAAAGAGCTTGGGTTTCCTGGGCCAAACGCTGTTTTTGGGCTTGGTTCTCGTTGCTGTTTGGATATTTCTGCTGGATGCGGGCGACATCTCCTTGGAGAGCCTGCATCTTTTGCTGGTCGATGGTTCCTTTCATCGTGACGAGCATCAAGAAGATACGGACGATGAAGGTGACGATGACCAAGGACAATATCTGTCCAACGCCGGACAAAGAAGGATCGATGGCGTTGGCGAAATAGTCGGTCAGATAAGCGACCGGATAGGAGATCAAACCAGCGATGAAGCCTTGCTTCCAAGCATAAGCCCAAGTCTTGTTCTCGATATCGACGGTCCAGTCTTTGTTATCGCCATAGGCTCCGTATTGAGAGCCGGAGATGGTGGAAATACAAGAGGTGTTGGCGTTGATTTGCTTGGTGATGGAGCTTTCGTAGGCGCTCAGGAATTCGGTGGTTGGCGCGCCGGTGATGCCCATTCCCTGTTCGGTGGAGTATTTGGCTTCTTGGACCCACTTCTCGATATTGGCGAACAAAGTGAGTTCCCCTTCGGAATCGGTTCCCAAGAATTTGAGATAGCCGTATTTGCGAAGGATGGAATCTTTGTTGATGGTGGTTCCTTCTCCGCCGACGGAATCCGCGACGTCATAAGGGTTGATCATGGCGGCGGTGACGCTACTAGTCGAAACGCCGCTGGCGGCGATGGCCGTATCTAAAACCTTTTGGTCTAAGGTGATCCAGAATTTTTGCGACGGCACCGCATATTTGTTGGTGGTCGCCGAGGAGATGATGGAGTTTAGGTTGCTCGCTTTTTTGGCAGCGAAATTCCCGGAAGTATCGACGGGGACATAGGCATAAAGAGTGTCGTTGTCGTCGTAAACTTTCCAAGAAAGGCCTTCGCCCTGATATTCGGTTGGAACAGCGTCTTTGTCGCAATAAATGGTGACGCCTTGCTCATAAGGATAAGCGATGTGCGCTTTATCGGTCACTGAGCAGAAATCGGCATTGCACCCGCTTAAAAGAACAGCTCCCGCCAATAAGGCCATGGAACCGAGTAGGGTCTTTTTCGTGCTCTGTTTCAATTTTTTAATCTCCGATTGTGGTGAGGGCGCGTTTTAGTTCCTCCCGGATCTCGTTGCGATTCTCGGGTTTGTAGTTCGGCCTCACTATGATAATTAAGTCGAATGGGTAGTCGGTGCTGAATATCTCGTCGCAGATAGCGCGAACTTGTCGCTTTATGCGCACCCTTTGCACCGCTCCGCCGTTTTTCTTCCCAACGCTGATTCCGATTCGGATCGATGGGGTTTCTTTTTTCACCCAATATATGGTGGAGAATTCGCCCCTAACGCAGTTGTGTTTGTGGATTATTTCGGAAAATTCTTCGTGGGAATGGACGCGGTTTGTCTTCTTCATTCAAAAATTAGGCGGCGATTTGGGCTCTGCCTTTGGCACGGCGACGGGCAAGGACTTTGCGGCCGTTGTTGGTTTTCATGCGAGCGCGGAATCCGGCTTTGTGGGCGTGTTTGATTTTGGATGGCTGGTAAGTCTTTTTCATATTGTTTTCCTCCGAGGTGTACTAACTATGCTTGGGAATTATATAGACAAAGGCGGGCATAAGCAAACACAAAAGCGCGTGAGGGTGCGTGTGTGAGAGGGCTTTTTGTTTGCTTGGAAGGTGATTTCGCCAAGAATTGTTACACTGTCAAAAATAAAAACTTATCCACATTCGGCGTTTCCGTTCGTCCACCTCCAATTAAAGAACATCGATTGTTGTCAATTTCGTGTTGATAATGTGGATAAGTGGCAAAAATAGTTGGCTTTCGATGGTTTTAGACTTTATTTTATGTGGAAAAGTTTGTTCAAAAAGCGTTCTCAACATAAATCGTAAAGACTGAGATTTATTAAAAGTTTTCCACTTTTACCATTATTTTGAGTGTTGAAAACCTATTGTCGCACATTGCGCGTCGTGATAATATTTCGGACGTTATGGCACAAAGCATTTCCAAAATGGTGGCGGTTTGGGACAACGCCCTTAAAACAATCAAGTCCCAAATGAACGACAGACAAGCTTTCGACACGTTTTTCGGAGGCACTTACGTTGACAAAATAACCGATAGAGAAATGGTTGTTGTTGCCAGCACGAATTTGGCTTGCTCGCTTTTAAAAGAAAATTTCATGAAGCTCATTCGCAAAGCTTTGGAAGGGCAAGTCCCCGAATCAACCGAAATAACCTTCATTTGCAAATCTGATGAGCAAAAATCCGAAGAATCGGCAAAACCGCAAACCAGATCATTCTTCGCAGATTCTAAAATTAATAGGAAATACACTTTTGATAATTTTATTAACGGACCATCAAATAAAGCGGCATATCAAGCGGCAATTTTCGTGGCGTCGAACCCGGGTGCTTTATACAATCCTTTGCTTATTTTCGGTGGATCCGGACTTGGAAAAACGCATTTGTTGCACGCGATCGGAAACCAAATCAGAGAAAAGAATCCTTGGGCCAATGTTTTGTACGTGACCACCCAAGACTTCTTTGACGAATATGTCCATTATGTCAGAGGAGAGCAAGAAGGCGAATCTCTCAAAGCGTTCTTCAAACGTTCTGTCGACGTTTTGTTGGTTGACGATATTCAGTTCTTGGTTGGCAAGAGGGGGACCGAAGAAATGTTCTTCTCCGTCTTTCAAGCTTTGTATGTCGCCGGAAAGCAAATCGTCATCACCTGCGATCAATTGCCTTCCAAATTGCAGGGTTTGGACGAACGTCTCAGAACCCGTTTTGAGCAAGGTTTGCCAGTTTCGGTGGGGAAACCGACCAAAGAAACCTGCGAAGCCATCGTAAAGAACAAAATCATCGATGCCGGCTTGGATGTTTCGTGTTTGGACCCGGAGGTTTTGTCTTATTTCAGCTCCCGTTTCAATTCCAACGTCAGAGAATTGGAAGGCGCGGTAAACCGTTTGGTCTTCTATGTGCAAAACATCGAAAACAAAGATTACATCGACTTAAAAACCGCGATTGATTCGGTGAGAAGCTTAGTGGATGGAAAATCCGACGAAAACGCCGCCTCAATCCAAAAAGTCATAGATGTCGTGGCGGAATACTATCATTTGCCCAGCGAGCAATTGATATCCAAGTCGAGAACCGCCCAAATCGCCTTGGCAAGACACGTCGCCATGTATTTGTGCAGGGTTTTGCTGGACTCTCCATATAAGAAAATAGGCGAGGCTTTTGGCGGCAGAGACCACGCGACTGTTATCAACGGCATCAAGAATGTGGAAACGATGTTGAAAGAAACCCCGTCTCTCCAAGCCGTTTTGGATGACTTATCGGCGAAAATAAAACCAAACGATAAGTAAACCTATCAATAGATAGGTGGGTATGTTAAAATACATCATCGTCAAAAACGGTTCGTGATGTTATCAACATATCCACACGACCTTATTATTAGTCTTATTTCTTTGAAAAGAGAAAAAGAAGAAAGGAAATATAGATGCGCTTCACGATTGACAAAGAATCATTTTTGAAAGGATTGGGAATTGCCAGCCACGCCATAGGGGGCAAAAACGCCAATCCGATACTTCTGTATTTCAAATTAGAGATAACCAATGATGGATTGAACATCGTGGGATACAACCAAGAAATCGGCATTTCCACCTCAATTCCATTCGAGAGTGACGGAAAAACGCTCATCCGCGATTATTCGTTGGGCGCGACGTTGTTGCAGGCTAAATTGCTCAACGACGTTTCCCGCAGAATGGAAGGAAATGAAATATCGATAGAAATCATCGACGGATCCATTGCGAAAATCGATGATGGCAAATCCAGTTTCAAACTTTATTGCTTGGGCGCCGAAGAATACCCTGACGTGGATTTCACCTCCTCGTCCTCGGCCTTCGAGATCCCTGCCGCAACCCTCGCCCAATTGGTGGAACAAACCGCCTTTGCCGCGATGGCCAAAGACGGCAAACCCATCTTGGCCGCCATCAACCTCAAGCAAGAAAACGGTGAAATCGTGGCCACGGCCACCGATGCGGCCAGACTTTCCCGCAAATCCGCGGAATTGGACGGAGTTTCCGTGCTGTCCGCCAATTTGCCGGCCAAAATCCTTTCCGATATCGTCCGCTTGCCCGATCCTCGCGACGTCATCCAAGTGTCCTTGAACACAGATTCCGTCATCTTCGAATTCGGCACCACCGCGGTGTCTTCGAGGCTCATCCCCGGACAATATCCGGTTTCCGGCGCCATCATCCCGCACAACTTCAACCATTTCCTCGAAGTCAACGCCAAAGAGATGCTCTCGGCCATCGATCGTTTGTCGGTTTTGTGCCAAGGGGCGGCACCGGTCGTCAAACTCACCATGTCCGAACACGGCGTAGAAGTGTCTGGCGCCAACGCTCAGACCGGTTCCGGCGTCGAACGCATAAACACTTATCAATATTCCGGCGACCGCCTGGAGATAGCCTTTAATAGCGTCTTCGTCTGCGATGCCATAAAAGCCTTGGGTTCGGAAGACGTGAACTTCAATTTCGTCGGAGAAATGAAGCCGTTCGTCATCAAAAACCCCAACGACGACTCCATCGTCGAGCTCATCACCCCGATGAGAACCAGGTAAGGTTAAAAATAAGCCAAAAAGGAGTGCTTAGGGCATTCCTTTTTTTACTACTTAGTAGTAAACTATACCCAAGGCGTTTAAGGCCTATTTTGAGTTATGGAAAGAAAAATATCTATCACGACCGATTACATCACCTTAGGGCAGCTTCTAAAGCTCTCTGACGTGATTTCTCAAGGAGGTGAAGCGAAGTCTTTCCTGCTCAGCCACGAAATCTTGGTCAACGGCGAGACCGACAACAGACGAGGAAGGAAAATCAGAACGGGCGACGAAGTGAAAATCCCCGATCTGAATCTGGCCATCAAGCTCGTATGATTCTCACCGAACTGACATTGGTCAATTGGCGAAACCACGGGAAGCTGACCATTAGGCCAAAAGACGGGATGAACGCAATCGTCGGAGAAAACGGATCCGGCAAGACGAACTTGGCCGAATCCATTTATTACCTCTCGTTCGGAAGAACCTGGAGGGGGCTAAGCAACGACGAGCTCATCAAAGATGGCGAAAGCGAGGCTTATCTCTCCGCCACGCTGAAAGACGGCGGAAGCGTTAAGAAAATCGACGTCGCCCTGAGCAAAGGCCATAGGACCATCTCGCTAAACGGCAAGCCGATAAGACGACTCAGCGACTTGTCCAAAGCCGCCAACGTCATCGCCTTCTCTCCGAAAGACACGACCATCTTC
Source organism: Oscillospiraceae bacterium (assembly GCA_963647095.1). Taxonomy (GTDB): domain Bacteria; phylum Bacillota_I; class Bacilli_A; order RFN20; family CAG-826; genus UBA4951. Next base: position 40,168 of record CAVIYC010000001.1, read on the forward strand.
TCCGGCCCGCCCGCCGAAAGAAGGGCGTTCTTGGACAAAGCGATAGCCAAAGAGGATCCGAGTCACATCCAAAGCCTCAACGACTTCGCCAAGATCCTAACCGAGAGAAACGCCTTGCTGAAAGATGAGTGTCGGGACGAAAGGTATCTATCCGTTCTGACCGAAAGCCTCATCGAAACGGAAATCCCCATCTTGGAACGCCGAAAAAGCTACATCGAAAAGCTTGAGCCAACCTTGAAAGAGGTGGCCAAAGCGATATTCGGCGCGGAAAGGGGGGTATCCGTTAGCTACAACCCCTTCGTCGATGAATTCGCGAAAGACGCGATATCGTCGATGTATCAAGAATCGTTGCCGCTAGACAAGATTCGGGGATCCACCACCAAAGGCATCCACAAAGACGACTTCACCGTCACTTTGGACGGAAGGGAAGTCGGAACCTACGGAAGCCAAGGAGAGAACAGGATATTGTCTCTCTCAATGCACCTATCGCCTTACTTCTTGGCCAAAGAAAAAGGCAAAGAACCAATCGTGGTTCTGGACGACGTTTACAGCGAGTTGGACGAAAAACACGCGAAAAACCTGACCGAATTGCTGAAACATATGGGTCAGACGTTCGTCACCACCACGGACAAACAAATCGAAAACGCCTCGATAATCGAGGTTGCGAGCTACCATAAGGAGGAAACATATGGCAGACAATAAGAACGAGGAACTGCTTCAGGCGGCGGCCGAAAGCGGGGTCTCCAAACTCTCATTGGAAGAAGAAGACAAATTCCAATACGAAAACCTCAAGCTAGGCGGAGATCAAAAGATAGAAAAAGCCAACGCTGAGTACACCGCCGAAAACATCCAGGTTTTGGAGGGTCTCGAGGCTGTCAGGAAGCGTCCTGGCATGTACATCGGAACCACGGCCGGACCCGGTTTGCACCACTTGGTTTGGGAAATAGTCGACAACTCCATCGACGAAGCTTTGGCTGGCTATTGCACCCACATCGAAGTGTCCATCAACCCCGACAATTCCATCACCGTTTCGGACGATGGCCGCGGCATTCCCGTCGACATCGTCAAAAAATCCGGTTTATCTGGCGTCGAAACGGCTTATACCATCCTTCACGCCGGCGGAAAATTCGGCGAAGGCGGCGGCTATAAAGTCTCCGGCGGCTTGCACGGCGTCGGCGCTTCGGTCGTCAACGCCTTGTCTTCCAAGTGCGAAGTCACCGTCAAAAAGAACGGCGGCGTCTATTTCGTCGAATTCGAAAACGGCGGGCATATCAAAAACCATTTGAAGAGAATCGGCGATTGCCCCGAAAGCGAACACGGAACCTCCGTTTCCTTCTTGCCGGACCCCGAAATATTCACCGAGACCACGGTTTTCAACTTCGAAACCATCAAGAACCATTTGCGTCAAATGGCCTTCCTTAACGGCGGCGTGAAAATCTCTCTGACCGACTTGCGTCCGGAAGCCCCCGTTACCGAAACGTTCCAATTCGACGGCGGAATCAGAGAATACGTCACCTTCATCAATTCCCACAAACTTCCGGTGAATACCGAAGCCATCTATTGCTCCGGCGCCGAAGAAGTCACCTTGATCAACGGCACCAAAGAAAAGATCCACGCCGAAATCGCCTTGCAATGGACTGATAGCTATAGCACCGACGGCGTTTATAGCTTCTGCAACAACATTTCCACCAAAGAAGGCGGAACCCACGTCGAGGGCTTTAATTTGGCTTTGAACAGAACCATCAACGACTACGCCCGCTCCTTCAAGCTGTTGGACGAAAAAGATTCCAACTTCTCCACGGACGACTGCCGCGAAGGCTTGACTTGCGTCATCTCCGTCAAACACCCGAACCCCCAATACGAAGGACAGACCAAAACCAAACTCGGAAACTCCGAAGTCAGAAAGATCGTCTCCACGATCGTGGGCGCCCAATTGAAGGATTATTTCCTCGAGCACCCGAGCGAAGCCAAAGCCATCATCGAAAAGGTTCGCTTGGCCAACAAGAGCCGCATCGCCGCTCAAGTCGCTCGCGAAAAGACCAGAAAATCCCCACTCGATATCACCACCCTTCCGGGAAAATTGGCGGATTGCTCCTCCAAAGACCCGGCCAAGTGCGAGCTTTACATCGTTGAGGGTAACTCAGCCGGCGGCTCTGCCAAAAACGGCCGCGACCGCGAAACCCAAGCCATCCTTCCTTTGCGCGGCAAGATCTTGAACGTCGAGAAAGCCAGGGAAGAGAGAATCTTCAAGAACGCCGAAATCGGCAACATGATCACCGCCATCGGAGCCGGAATCAGAGACAACTTCGACGTTTCCAAAATCCGTTACCACAAAATCGTCATCATGACCGATGCCGACGTCGACGGCGACCACATCAGAATCTTGCTATTGACCTTCTTCTATAGGTTCATGAGACCGCTCGTAGACCAAGGCTACATCTACATCGCCCAACCCCCTCTTTATAAGATTGAATACAAAGGCCAGCCGTATTACGCCTACAACGACGAACAGTTGGAGAAGCTAAAGAAACAGCTGAACCTCAAGGCCGGATATCCGTTCCAGCGTTATAAAGGTCTTGGCGAAATGGACGCCCAACAACTTTGGGAAACCACCATGGATCCGAACGCCAGAAAGATGATCCGCATCACCAACGAAGACGCGGCCGAAGCCGAAAAAGCCTTCACCGATTTGATGGGAGACGAAGTCGAGCCCCGCAAGGTCTTCATCTCCGAGAACGCCAAGTTCGTTCAAAACCTCGATATCTAACGAAAGGAGCAGAAAATGGAAAACGAAGAAAAGAAAATCCAAGACGCGACCGAAGAGTCCGTCAATGACGAAGTCGACACTTCTGCTACCGCCGGCATCGTCGCCGGTTTGATCGAAAGAGACGTCACGGACGAAGTCAAAACCGCCTTCTTGTCCTACTCGATGTCGGTCATCGTATCTCGTGCCATCCCTGATGTCAGAGACGGTTTGAAACCCGTTCAGCGCCGAATAATCTACGGCATGGACGAATCGGGAATGCAACCCAACAAACCTTATAAGAAATCCGCCCGTATCGTCGGCGACGTCATGGGTAAATACCACCCTCACGGCGATAGCGCCCTTTATCTCACTTTGGTACGTTTGGCCCAGCCCTTCTCCTTGCGTTATACCTTGGTAGACGGACACGGAAACTTCGGCTCCATCGACGGAGACGAACCGGCCGCCATGCGTTATACCGAAGCCAGAATGAACAAATTGGCGGTGGAAATGGTCCGCGACATCGACCAGAACGCCGTTGATTTCATCGATAACTACGACGGCACCGAGAAAGAGCCGGCCGTATTGCCGTCCCGTTTCCCGAACTTGATCGTCAACGGTTCCGAAGGCATCGCCGTCGGCATGGCCACCAACATGGCTCCGCACAACTTGACCGAAACCATCAACGCCACCATTGCCTTGGCCAAGAATCCGGAACTCACCCCCGCCGAAATCATGGCCAATTACCTTTCCGGCCCCGACTTCCCTACCGGAGGCACCATTTTGGGCCGCAAAGGAATTTTGGACGCCTATACCACCGGCACCGGATCCATCACCATCCGTTCCAAGTACCATATCGAAGATATGGATAACGGCAAATCCAGAATCATCGTCACCGAAATCCCCTATCAGGTAAACAAAGCCTCGATGATCGAAAACATCGCCCAATTGGTCCGCGACAAAGAAATCGAAGGCATCACCGACATCCGCGACGAATCCAACAAAGAAGGCATCCGCGTCGTCATCGAAATCAGACGCGATTGCATCCCTGAAGTCGTCGCCAACAACCTCTTGAAGAGAACCCAATTGCAGATCAACTTCGGCGTCATCAACC
>CAVIYC010000002.1:0-40605 GCA_963647095.1 Oscillospiraceae bacterium
ATCTTATTCCTTGCGCCTTTTCTTGTGAAATAAAAGCCCTCTCAAATAGCCTTTTGCTACCTTAAAACAAATCAAAATAAGTGTTACTTCCTCAAAATTTTTTCGAGATAGTAACACTTAATTGATATTGCACTAGATTTTATCGAATGTTTTTTTCGCCAATTTTCACCCTTTTATTTGGACGTCATTTCTTCCAAGGCCGGCTGAAGCTTCTTTTCTCTGATGATTATCTCGTTCGCGGCGAAGAAACAGATAAGGCTTATGATGGCACCCATCGAAACGTCGGATAGATAATGCGCCCCAACGATCATTCTGGAAAGGCTGACAAGCAAAGCCCAGATAAATCCCCCGATAAAAGCCGGAAGCTGCCATTTCGCGGCTTTTTTCCCAAGCAAAGGCAATAGAGTGGCCAACATCATCAAGGTGCAGCTAACCCCGGCATGTCCGCTCGGGAAGGATTTGAATTCCTCGCTGGTGATATAAGGATGGGTAGGAGACAGATTCTCCAAGACGTCCTTGTAATACGGGCTCGCTTTCCACCAAGGGACGAACTTAATCAAATTTTCGTTGATGAGATATCTGAATCTCGGGCGATGCATCAAAGCCTTCAAACCGGTGATTCCCACGGTCATCGCGAACACGACGAACGGCAAGACGATCAATATGACTTTCAGCAGTTCTTTGTTGTTTATTTTTTTGCTCACAAACCAACCGGCGACCCCAAAGCCGAAGTTGACCACCGCGCCGATAAGGTAACCAAGCCAATTCAAGGAGGCGTCATTATAGCCATTCACGCTCCAAGGCTCTCTGCCGGAAAAGAACACCGCGGCCCCGTAAGCGGCCACCGCCAAGACGATTAGGATCGCTTTGACCCACTTCTTCCATTCGAATTTGACGGCCAAATGGAGGAATGCCCCGCCGAATATGGCGTATATGGCGTAGCCGAAATACATGGAGAAGGCGGCCATAAATAGCCCAAATCCCCTAGCCGCCCCTTCCGAGGCGTAAAGACCTTTGGCTATTTCCAAATCGAAAACCGAGCCAAAGACGAAAAGGATGATAAAAACCGCCAAGGCGGCAATTAAAGGATAGCGCATTGATTTCATGGCTATATTTAACCATAAACATGGCAAAAGAAAAACGGCCCGAAGGCCGTTATTTCCAATAATTAGTCAACCCAGGTAACTAAGACCACTTGGGCGTTGTCGCCACGACGGGCGCCGAGCTTGTATTGATGGGTGTAACCACCGTTGCGGGACGCATATTTCGGGGCGATTTCGTTAAAGAGCTTGTTGAGGGCGTTGTTGCCTTTTTCGTCGGCGATGCCGTTACGAAGGACGCGAGCCGCCTGACGACGGGCCGCGACATCGCCCTTCTTGCCCAAGGTAACCATCTTGTCGGCTAAGGAAACGAGGTCCTTGCTGACGCCGGAGGTGACCTTGACTTGGCCGTGGACGATGAGTTCGCTCACGACGTTGCGAAGCATGGCTTTGTTTTTGGACGGGGTGTAAGCCGCCTTGAAGCGGACGCCGGTCTTGCCATGAACATTCTTTCTGCCTTGTGCTGCCATAAATTAATCTCCTACGCTGTCACGGAAGTGTAAGCCGATGGAGGCCAACTTCTCTTTGACTTCTTTTAGCGACTTCTTGCCGAGGTTGCGGACTTTCATCATCTCGCCTTCGGATCTCTGGGTGAGTTCCATGACGGTGCTGATGCCAGCGCGCTTGAGGCAATTGTTCGAACGAACCGACAAGTCGAGTTCTTCGATCATCATTTCTTGGAATTTGTTTTCTTCGACCACAGCTTCTTCTTTGTCCAACTTGTAGTTCTTGACGATCTCGTTTAAGGAGACGAATTTCTGCAAGTGTCCGATGAGAAGCTGAGCCGCCATGGCCACGGCCTCATCGGGATTGATGGAGCCATTGGTGGTGACTTCGAGCGTCAATTTGTCGAATTTGCTGTCATGCTCGACGCGGGTCGGCTCGACGGCATAGGCGACTTTGGTGACCGGCGAATAGTTGCTGTCGGTCGGGATGACGCCGATGGTGGTTATGTTTCTGTCGGCTTTGTTGGCTTTGTTGGTGACGTATCCGCGGCCTTGGGAGGCATAGATCGTCATCTTGATGTGGCCATCATCGTTTAAGTGGGCAATCTCCAAATCCGGATTGACCACGCTGGTCAAGGAAGGAAGGACCAAGTCTCCGGCGGTCAAAGTGCCGGGGCCTTGGAAATCGACTTCGATCTTTTTGACGACGTTGGGGTCGGAATCTTCGATCTTGAGAACCAAGTCCTTGAGGTTCAAAACGATCGCGGTGACGTCTTCTTCGACGCCGGTGATGGAAGAGAACTCGTGACGGACACCTTCGATTTCGATGGCGAAGACGCTGGCGCCCGGGAGGGCGGAGAGCAAGACGCGACGGAGGGCGTTGCCGATGGTCAAGCCGAAGCCTCTTTCGAGGGGTTCGATGACGAATTTGGCATAATGGTTGGCCTCGTCGTTGGTATCGACCTTGATATCAAAGGTTTGGAACGGATTTGGGAGTTGGATGGATTGGACGTTTTCGTTAGTCATTATTTTTAATTTCCTCCTAGATAATAACTGTTGTTATCGGTCTATCCCAATGGATAGGAATGGCCAAGTTGCACTAGCCCCTTGGCTTCTTCGGAGGGCGGCACCCGTTATGTGGGATCGGGGTGGTATCGATGATCGACAAGATCTGCAATCCGGCGACTCCAAGGGCGCGGACGGCGGATTCGCGGCCAGGGCCGGCGCCTTTGATGTCGACGTCGACTTGGCGGAGGCCTTGGTCAAAGGCGCTCTTGCCAGCGGCTTCGCCAGCCAATTGGGCTACGAACGGAGTGGATTTCTTGGCGCCATGGTAACCGAGGGCACCGGCGGAAGACCAGGCGATGACATTGCCTTGCTGGTCGGTGATCGAAACGATGGTGTTGTTGAAGGTGGAGTGGATGTGAGCTACGCCACGGACATATGAGCGCTTGACTTTCTTCTTGCGGGCGCTGGTGGTTTTCTTCTGTGCCATTAGTCATATCCTCCTTATCTGGTGGCCATCTTCTTGTTGGCGATGGTCTTTCTGCGACCTTTGCGGGTACGGGCATTGGTCTTGGTGCGCTGTCCGCGGACAGGCAAGCCGTGTTTGTGGCGCAAGCCACGATAGCAACCGATTTCGGTTAAGCGTTTGATGTTGAGCGCGACTTCGCGGCGGAGATCGCCTTCGGTTTTGATTTCGGCGACTTCGTTACGGATGGCGGTCAATTGCTCGTCGGTGAGGTTCTTGACGCGGATGTTCTCGTCAACCTTGGCGGCGGCGCAGATTTTTTTGGCAGTCGTTAAGCCAATACCATAGATATAGGTAAGGCTGATGACGACATGTTTCTCATTGGGGATATCAACCCCTGCAATACGTGCCATATTCTTCGTTTGCTCCTTTTAATTAACCTTGTCTCTGTTTGTGCTTTGGATTAGGGCAAATGCACATGACCACGCCATGACGGCGGATGATTCTGCACTTATTGCAGATTGGTTTGACAGATGGTCTGACTTTCATAAATGCTGTTCTCCTAATTTTTGTATCGGAACGTAATACGCCCGCGTGTTAAATCATAAGGTGAGAACTGAACGGTAACTCTATCACCGGGGAGAATGCGTATGTAGTGCATACGGATTTTGCCCGAAACGCAGGCTTGAACTACCGCGCCGTTGGCGAGTTTCACCTTGAAGTTGGCATTAGGCAAAGTTTCTAATACCGTGGCTTCGATCTCTAGACATTCTTCTTTTGCCAATGTTTGTCTCCTTTTCAAAGAATCGTCAACACCTCGTAACCGTCTTTGGTGACGACTATGGTGTTTTCGTAATGGGCGGAATATTTGCCGTCTTTGGTGACGGTCGTCCAACCATCGGGGAGGGTGCGGAGGGCGGGTTTGCCTTCCATTACCATCGGTTCGATGGCTAAAGTCATGCCGGCTTTCAAGATTGGCCCGGTTCCCGGCGTCCCGTAGTTCGGGATGTAGGGATCTTCGTGCATGTCTTTGCCGATGCCGTGTCCCGTGAATTCGCGGGCGACGGAATAGCCGTTTGATTCGGCCACGACTTGGATGGCGTGTTCGACATCGCCAAGATGGACGCCTTCCTTTACGAGTTTTACCCCGCTCCAAAAAGCTTCTTCGGTGACTTTGATGAGGCGGGTGGCGTGTTCTTGGACGATGCCCACCGGATAAGTCCGGCAAGCGTCGGCGCAATAGCCATCCTTCTTCACCACAATGTCAATTGAGATGATGTCTCCGTCTTTGAGGATTTTCTTCTTGGACGGAATGCCATGCAAGAGGACTTCGTTGACTGAGGCGCATATGGCTCCAGGGTAACCGTAATAGCCTTTCTCGGCGGAGATCGCGCCATGTTCTATCATGACGCGCTCTGCCGCATCGTTTAGCTCTTCGGTTGATACGCCGGGGGCGATCATCTCCGCCATTTTGGCGAAGACTGCGTCGCACACGAGTCCCGCTTCCCTCATGAGAGCGATCTCACGCGGGGATTTGAGGATGATCATTTATTCCCTCCCAAAGCGCCTTTGATGGAGGCTTTGACGAAAGAGGTTTCCTTTTCACCCTCGAAATCGTGCAAGATTCCCTTCTCTTTGTAGAAATCAAGGAGAGGGGCCGTGCTGTTGTGGTAATTCTCCAGCCTGATTTTGAAGGATTCTTCGTTGTCGTCCTTGCGCTGGATAAGGGGAGAGCCGCAATAATCGCAGATCCCTTCCTTAGCCGGCTTCATGGTGTTGACGTTGAAGCTGGCGCCGCATTTGGGGCAGACGCGTCTGCCGGCGATGCGGGATACCAATATGTCCTCGGGGCAAGAGATGTTGACGACATGGGTGGGGATTATCTCCTCTCCCATGCTATCGAGGGCTTTGGCCTGCGGGATGGTGCGGGGGAATCCGTCGAGCAGATAACCCTTCGCGCAATCGGGCTTGGAAAGCCTCTCTTTCACCAATTCGCAGGTAAGCTCGTCGGAAACGAGATTGCCGGAATTGATGACGTCTTTGATTTTGTTGCCAAGTTCCGTTCCGGAGGCAATCGCCTCGCGGAACATGTCTCCAGTGGAGATGTGGGGGATGGAATAATCCTCCTCCATCCATTTGGCGTGGGTGCCTTTGCCGGCGCCCGGGGGTCCCATGAGAATGATTTTCATAATTCTTATCTGACCTTCGCGGCCGCCTCTTTGGCTTTATCGAAGCTCTTTCCGGCCAATAAGCCATCGATCTGGGCGTTGATTTCGAGAGCGACACCCACGATGATGATCAAACCGGTTCCGCCTAGGGATAGCGACGTGTCGCCATCGAAGACGTTGGTAAGAGTCAATATGATCGGCAAGGCGGCGATCAAGACCAAGGCCCACGCGCCGATGAAGGTCACGCGGTTGAGAACCTTGGAAACATAACGCTCGGTTTCCTTGCCCGGGCGGATGCCAGGGATATAGGCACCGCTCTTTTGGAAGTTCTCGGCCATCTTGGCTGGATCTATTTCCATTTGGGAATAGAAGAAGGAGAAGGCCAATATGAGAACCAGGTATATCACCAAGCCCCAGTCCATTTCCCAGGTGTTCCCGTTGAACCACGGCATCGTGAAGGTCTCGTTGTAGTTGAAGATCTTCAGCCATTCGGCTTCGGAAGCTTCCGACGAGATGAACGACGCTATGACCTGCGGGGCGGCCATGATGGACGAAGCGAAGATGACGGGGATGACGCCGGCGCTGTTGACCTTGATGGGAAGGAAGGAAGCGCGGGCCATGGATTGGCTGCCGGATTTGTTGGCGTGTTGCACCGGTATTTTCCTTCGGCTCAATTCCATGAAGACGACGAAGGATACGATAAGGATCATCGCCAAGATATATAGCGCGAATTGGAACGATCCGCGGATTATCTCGGTGCTGGAACGCGAAATGTTGTTCGTGATCCATTTGTTCCAGCCAGTGGTTATCTGGGTCGGAAGCGAACGGACGCAACCGGCGAAGATTATCACGGATATACCGTTACCTAAGCCTTTTTCGGTGATTTGGTCGCCAAGCCACATGGTAAGCATCGCGCCCGCCAATAAGACTGTGACGATGTAGGCATAGGTCCAGAAGTTGGTCTGCAACGTTATGGTGATGTAATCGCTGTTTTCCATGGTTTTGATGATGCCATAGCCCTGAACCGCGCCTAACAATAAGGTGAGGTATCTGGTGGCCATCGCGATCTTCTTGCGGCCATATTCGCCCTGCTTGGACAATTCGGTCAAAGCGGGGAGGACGTCTTTGGATAACAGCTGGACGATAATCTGGGCGGTAATATAAGGCGAGACACCTAACGCGAAGACGGAGAAGTTGCTTAACGCGCCACCTCCGAGAAGGTTCATGATCGAAAGGGCAGAACCCGAATTGATCATGTCCTCCATTTTGGAAGGGTCGACGCCCGGAACGTGAATTGCCGCCCCGATTCTTAGAACCAAAAGAATCATGATCGTAAAGAAAATACGATTGACTATCTCCTTGTTTTTGAAAATCGAGACGAACTTTTTCATTATTTAAGGACCTCGGCCTTTCCGCCTTTCGCTTCGATCGCTTCTTTGGCGGAAGCGGAGAAAGCGTCGGCCTTGACGTTAAGAGTTTTTTCCAATGTGCCTTTTCCAAGGATCTTGACCTTGCCGGCGGTCTTTTTGACGATGCCTTTTTCGATCAATTTGGCGATGGTGACTTCCTCATTGTCGGCGAAGACGTTGAGTTTGTCGAGGTTTACTGGAACATACTCCACGCGGGTGAAGTTGCGGAAACCGAATTTAGGAAGACGGCGGTTGAGAGGCATTTGGCCACCTTCGAAGCCGTTTTTCTTGGTATGGGCGTGGGCGCCTTGGCCTTTTTGTCCCTTGCCGGCGGTTTTGCCGTTGCCGGAACCTAAGCCTTGGCCTCTGCGCCAATGCTCGAATTTGGAGCCTTCGACGACTTTGATATCAGATAACGAAGTAGCCATTATTACTTACCTCCTTCGGGTTTTTCGAAGTGTTTCTTCGAAGCTTGATGGGAAGCTTTGATCTCTTCCGGGGTCTTCAATCCGCGAAGGACCATGACTTTGCCATATTCCTTCAAGGAGCGGAGTCCGGCGTCGGTAGCGCGGATGACGTTGATCGGGGTGCGGGATCCGTAGACCTTGGAAACGACGTTCTTGATGCCAGCCAATTCCAAGACGGCGCGGACGGCGCCACCGGCGACGATTCCGGTGCCGGCTGGAGCCGGTTTCAAGAGAACCTTGGTATCGCCGAATTTGCCGACCACTTCGTGGGAAATGGTTCCGCCTTTGACGATCTTGATTTGGTAGGTGTTTTTCTTGGCCGCGGTCAAAGCCTTTTTGACGGCATCGGGGACTTCACCGGATTTGCGGAGGGCGAATCCGTATTTGCCTTTGCCGTCTCCAATGACGACGAGGGCATCGAAACGCATGTGCTTGCCGCCTTTTTCGGTACGGCTGATGCGGTTGATGTTGACTACGCGGTCTTTGTATTCGTTTTCCTCGCGACGGAATCCGCCGCGGTTGCCTCTGCGATCGCCCGAGCGGCCGCCTTTGTGGGCGGTATTGCCTCTGCGATCGGAGGAACGTCCAGCGTTAATGGCTGGCTTATTGGAGGTTGCTGCTTCCGCAGTTTCAACTTTCTTGGTTTCTTCCATAAGTCTATCTCGTTAGAAAACGAGTCCTCCTTTTCTGGCGGCGTCTGCCAAAGCGGCGACGCGTCCGTGGTAAACGTATCCACCGCGGTCGAAGACGACCTTGGTGATGCCGGCGGCTTTGGCCTTCTCGGCGATGTCGGCACCGACTTTGCTAGCGCCTTCTTTGTTTCCGCCATCCTTCAATTTGAGGGCGACGGAGGAAGAGGCTACCAAGGTGTGGCCTTTGGTATCATCGATGATTTGGGCTTCGATGTTCTTGTTGCTGCGGAAGACGACAAGACGAGGGCACTCGGAAGTGCCGTTCACTTTTTCACGGACACGCAAATGACGGCGTTGTCTCATGGAATTGCGGGATTCTTTGTTGATCATGTCTTATCTCCTTTCCTTATTTCTTGCCGGAGGCGGCGCGTTTGCCGACCTTCTTGATCATCTTTTGGCCCTTATAGTGGACGCCTTTGTTTCCATAGACGTCGGGACGATGGCAGTCATAGATGAGAGCGGCGGTCTGTCCGACTTCCTGCTTGTCGCAGCCTTCGACGGTGATGGTCGTTTCGGTCGGGCAGGTGATTTTGGTGAATTTTCCAACTGGGGAAACGGTTATTTCGTGGCTATAGCCCAAGAACATGACGACGGCGCCGTTCTTGATGGAGCAACGATAACCGGTACCGGCGACTTCGAGCTCTTTCTTCCAGCCTTCGGTCACGCCTTTGACGGCGTTTAGGAGGTTGGCGACGGTCGTGCCGGTGCATGGGGTATCTTCGCCGATGGGCTTAACAGATAACACGCCGTCGGTTAGAGAGACGCTAACGTCCTTTGGAAGATGGACGCTTACTTCGCCTTTGGAACCTTTGATGACGGCGGTCCCTTCATTGAGAGTGCAAGTGACTCCCTCCGGAAGAGCGACGGGTTTCAATCCGATTCTACTCATATCTCTGGATACTCCTTATTACCACACGTAGCAGAGGACTTCGCCGCCGACGTTGGCCTTGCGGGCTTCAGCGTCGGTCAGCAAACCTTTGCTGGTGGAGATGATGGCGATGCCAAGTCCGCCCAAGACGCGCGGGAGCTTATCGCACTGCGCGGTAGCGCGGAGGCCGGGCTTGGAGATTTTCTTCAAGCCGGTGATGGCACGTTCGCCGGTAGGGCCGTATTTGAGGGTGATGGTCAAGGTTTTGTTGACTCCTTCGCCTTCGGAGACGGCGGCGACCACGAATCCTTCTTTGACGAGGATATCGGCGATCGCTTGCTTCATTTTGCTATAAGGCATGGAGACGGTCTCATAACGTAAAGCGTTTGCGTTGCGGATGCGGGTGAGCATATCCGCGATAGGATCTGCGTTCATAATTCTTTTGTCTCCTTTCCTATTACCATGAGGCTTTCTTCATTCCCGGGATCTCGCCCTTATAAGCGAGTTCGCGGATGCAGATGCGGCATAATCCGAATTTGCGGATGACGCCATGGGGACGCCCACAGCGCTTGCAGCGGGTGTAAGCGCGGGTAGAGAACTTAACCGGGCGCTCGCATTTGACTTTCAAACTTGTTTTAGCCATGGGTTACTCCTTATTTCTTGAACGGCATGCCGATCTTTTCGAGCAAAGCATAAGCTTCCTCGTCGGTGTTGGCAGTCGTTACGATGACGATGTCCATGCCGCGGACCTTGCTCACCTTATCGTAATCGATTTCCGGGAAGATGAGCTGTTCCTTGACGCCCAAGGTATAGTTGCCGTGGCCGTCGAAGGCATTCTTGCTGACGCCGCGGAAGTCGCGGACGCGGGGCAAGGAGATGGACACCAATTTGTCGAGGAATTCGTACATGCGGGTGCCACGGAGAGTGACTTTGCAGCCGATGGATTGTCCTTCGCGGACCTTGAAGGTGGCGATGGATTTCTTGGCTTTGGTCACCACCGGTTTCTGTCCGGTGATGGTGGAAAGGTCCTTGACGCAATCCTCGATGACTTTTTCGTTGGTGGTAGCGTCGCCGCAGCCGATGTTGATGACGATCTTCTCTAAGCGCGGGGTTTGCATGACGCTGGTGTAATTGAATTGTTTGACTAAGGCCGGAACGATTTCAGCGTCGTAACGGGCTTTTAAGCGGTTTTCTGCCATTTCTCATTCCTCCTTATTTCGCTTCGAGGCTCTCACCGGAGCTTCCGACGCGGATTTTCTTGCCATCGACGACCTTTTTGTGGACTCTGGTGGCCTTTTTGGTTTTCGGGTCGATCAACGCGACTTTGGAAGCATCGATTGGCACATAGATGTCAAGGACGCTGCCTTCTTGGGTCTGCTGATTCGGCTTGTTGTGCTTTTTGTGGACGTTCACGCCCTCAACGACGACCCTGTTGAGTTCAGGGTAGACCTTTTGGACGATGCCGGTCTTGCCTTTGTCGTCTCCGGAGAGAACGATTACTTTATCGCCTTTTTTGATGTTCATAATCTTTCCTCCTTATAAGACTTCGATGGCGAGGGAGATGATTTTCATATATCCCTTGTCACGGAGCTCACGGGCGACCGGTCCGAAGACGCGGGTGCCGACTGGGTTGCCGTCGTTATCGATGATGACGAGAGCGTTGTCATCGAAGGCGATGGTCGAGCCATCCTTTCTCTGGACTGGCTTTTTGGTGCGGACGATGACGCCCTTGACGACTTGGCCTTTTTTGACCTTGCCGGAAGGGGAAGCGTCTTTGACGGCGCACATGACGACGTCTCCAAGGCTGGAGAATTTGACGCGGTTGCCGGCGAATTGGCGGAATACGCGAACGCTGCGGGCGCCGGAGTTGTCGGCGACTACGAGATTGGTCTCATTCTGTACCATGCTTATTCGGCCTCCTTAATTTCTTCTTCGACGGCTTCCTCGGCGGAAACGAACTTCTTGTCGATGCTCACCAAGCGGAATCTCTTCGTTTTGGAGATGGGGCGGCAAGCCATGATGGTGACGGTGTCGCCAACGCGGCATTCGTTGTTTTCGTCGTGGGCATAGAATTTCTTGGCATAGCCGACGCGCTTCGCATAGATCGGGTCGTTACGCTTGGTGGAAACGGTGACGGTGATGGTCTTGTCGTTTTTGATGGCAGTGACCACGCCGGTGAAGGATGTTCTGTTGTTTCTTTCCATTTTCTAACTCCTTTCTTAGCGGGCGATCTGGAGGGTATGTTCCCTCTTGACGGTCTCGGCTTTGGCGATTTCCTTGCGGACGGATTTGATTTCTTCAGGGTGCTCCAACTGGCCGACCGCTTGTTTGCGGCGGAGTTCGAAGAGCTGCTGACGGAGAGAGGCGAGTTTGATATCGAGCTCTTCGACGCTTAATTCTCTAAGTTCTTTGACAGACATCGCTTATTCTCCTTTCTCGCCTTTGACGACGATTTTGGTTTTGATTGGCAACTTGTAGCTGGCCATCTTCAAGGCTTCTTTGGCGATCTTAAGATCGATTCCGCCGATCTCGAACATGACGACGCCCTCTTTGACGACGGCGACCCAACCTTCTGGGGAACCTTTGCCGGAACCCATACGAACTTCGGCCGGCTTCTTGGTTTTGGCAAGATGCGGGAAGATGCGGATCCAGATTTGTCCGGCACGGTTGGTGTAACGGCTTAAGACGATACGGGCCGATTCGATTTGGCGATCGGTGAGGTAGCATCCTTCCAAGGCGACGAGTCCAATGTCGCCGAAGTCGATGTTGGTGCCGCCCTTGGCGTGTCCCTCATAAGAGAGGCCGTGGGGGCGACGATACTTAACGCGCTTTGGCTGCAACATTGTTCTCTCCTCCTTTTTTCTCGGTTTCGCCGGTCTTGTTGACGGAACGGCAGCACCAGACTTTCACGCCGATGCGGCCATAGGCGGTATGGGCGGAAATGTGGGCATAATCGATGTCGGCGCGCAAGGTCTCGAGAGGCACGTTGCCCTCTTTGTAGCCTTCGCGTCTGGCGATTTCAGCGCCTCCCAAACGGCCTTGGCACTGAGTGCGGCATCCGGAAGCACCGGCTTTGCGCATTCTTTGGATGGCCTTCTTTTGGGTGGAACGGAAGGATTGGCGGTTTTCCAATTCCGAAGCGATCCATTTGGCGATCAAGGTGGCGTCCAAGTCAGGGTTGGTGACTTCGACGACATCCAAGGTCATGGTGCCGGATTTGACGATTTTGTTCAAAGCGGCGACCAATTTGGCTTTGTTGGCGCCATCTTGTCCGAGAACCACGCCCGGACGAGCGCATTTCACGGTGATGGTGACTTTGTGGCCTTTGTCGGATTTGACGCGGCCGATTTCGATGGACGAGACCATCGCGTTCTTCAATTCTTTGTCGAGGTATTCGCGGATGGCGATATCTTCCCAAAGGAGAGGTCCGTAATCTTTTTTGGAGGCAAACCAATTGGATTCCCAACCACGGTTGATTCCGATGCGGAGGCCGTTGGCATTAACTTTCTGTCCCATTGATTATCTCCTTTCCTTAACGGTGACGCGCAAGAACGCCATTCTCTTTATTAACGGGCTCGCGGAGCCTTTCGCTCTCGGCAAATAACGTTTCATTCTCTTGCCGTCGCTAGCCTGAATCTCGGAGATGTAGAGAAGGTCTCCATCGAGATTGAAGTTGTTGGTGGCGTTGGCCGCCGCGGACTTGATGGCTTTGTAGACTGGCATGGCCGCGCTCTTATTAAGATGTTTTAAGAGAGCGAGGGCCTCATTCACGTCCTTGCCTCTGACATAGTCGGCGACGAGACGGATTTTGCGAGGGGTGACGCGGATGTCGCGCACGACGCAGGTGGCTTCGGTGACCGGAGCCTTGACGGGTTTGACTTCAACCTTTTCTTCTTTTTTGGCTGTGTCTTTCTTCACGGTAGCCTTTTTGGCGGCCGGTTTCTTGGCTGTGGCTTTTTTAGGAGCAGCAGCTTTGACTTTCTTTTCTTCTGCCATGATGCTTCTCCTTATTTCTTGGCCGCAGCTTTGTCTTCGGCGTTGTTGCCATGGTGACCAGAGAAGTTGCGGGTCGGGGCGAATTCGCCCAATTTGTGTCCGACCATGTCTTCGGTGACATAGACGGTGATGTGTTCTTTGCCATTGTAAACGGCGAAGGTGTGCTCGACGAAGGCTGGATAAATCGTCGAACGGCGAGACCAAGTCTTGATGATCTCTTTCTTGCCGGACTTTTGGAGGTCTTCAACCTTCTTGAGAAGGTATTCGTCCACGAAAGGTCCTTTTTTGCTGGAACGTGCCATTTTAGATTCTCCTTTCCTTATTTGCCGTCATTGCGTCTTCTGACGATCAAGCGGCTTGAGCTCTTCTTCACGCGGCGGGTCTTGACGCCCTGGCTCTTCTTGCCCCAAGGGGTGCGAGGCGCATCGCGGCCGACAGGGCACTTGCCTTCACCACCGCCATGAGGGTGATCGCAAGGGTTCATCGCGCTGCCACGGACGGTTGGCCTCCAACCTTTGTGGCGGGTGATGCCGGCTTTTCCGACGTTCACCAAGTTGTGGTCTTCGTTTCCGACGACGCCGATGGTGGCGCGGCAGACGGCCAAGACCTTGCGGACTTCGCCGGAAGCCAAACGGAGGGTGACGTATTTCCCGTCAGCGCCCAACTTCTGGGCGGAGGCACCGGCGGAACGGCACATTTGGCCGCCGCGTCCAGGCATCAATTCGATGTTGTGGACAAGGGTACCGTCAGGGATGTTTCCGAGCTCGCAGCAGTTGCCGACTTTGATGTCGGTGGCGGTGCCGGAGACGATGACGTCGCCGACTTTGACGCCGCTGGGGGCGAGGATGTATCTCTTTTCGCCGTCGGCATAAGCGACCAAGGCGATGAAGGATGTTCTGTTAGGGTCGTATTCGATCGATTTGACGGTCGCGGGGATGTTGTCCTTGTTGCGACGGAAATCGATTACGCGATAGTGATTTTTGTTTCCACCGCCGTGGTGACGGCAGGTGATGACTCCCTGGTTATTGCGTCCGCCGGAATGCTTGAGCGGGCGGAGCAACGATTTTTCAGGAGTGGCTTTGGTGATTTCCTCATAGCTCAGAGTCGTCATCGCGCGGCGGCTCGGAGTGTATGGGCGATATGATTTGATTGCCATTTTCTTTCTCCTATAGTGGATTCTTTACGGATGTTCCGTGGGTGTGCCTTACTCCTTGAAGAGATCGATAGCCGATCCTTCGGCGATCGTGATGACCGCTTTCTTGAATCCGCCGACGAAGCCGGTGTAGCGGCTGCCGCGGGATTTTTCCTTGGCCTTGTGGTTGACGATCTTGACGTCGACGACCTTGACTTGGTAAAGGCGTTGGAAGGATTCTTTGATCTCGATTTTGTTCGCGAAGTCACCGACTTTGACGGTCACTTTGTTGGCGTCCTGCAAGAGGGCCATGGACTTTTCGGTGATGACTGGCGTGAGGATGACGTCATAGTCATGTTGGACGGGGCTAGCGAAGTTTTTGGTTTCTTCTGCCGCGACTTTCTTCTTGGCCATTATTTCAATCCTCCTTCGATCGCTTTGATGCCGTCTTTGCTGACGACGACGTTCTTGGCGTTCAATAAGTCGTAAACGGAGACGTTATTGAGGGCGCGAACGGTGACGGTCTCGATGTTGCGGGCGGACAAGACAAGGTTGTCGTTTTCGCCATCGACGACCAACAAGGTTTTCCCATCGGCTTTGATGGCGGCGAGATTGGCGACGAATCCTTTGGTGGAAACTTCTTTGATCTCGAGGCTGTCGACGACGATGATTCCCTTTTCGCTGACTTTTTGGCTCAACACGGTCTTGAACGCGAGCGCGTGCGCTTTCTTATTTTGACCGAGTTTGTAATTCTGGTTGCCGTCCGGTCCGAAGACTTTGCCGCCGCCGACCCAGATAGGGGAGCGGGAGGAGCCAGCGCGGGCACGTCCGGTGCCTTTCTGTCTCCAAGGCTTCTTTCCGCCACCGCTAACTTCGTGGCGTTTCTTGGTTTTGGCGGTAGCCTGGCGAGCGTTGGCTTGCTGGGTGACTACTGCGTCATGGACGACTTGTTCGTTGGCGTCTTTGATGCCGAAGACGGCGGCGCTCAACGTTACGCTTCCGGTTTCCTCGCCGGCGAGATTAACGACTGGAAGCTTGATGGTTTTTGCTGCTGGCATGATCGTTATTCTCCTTTCTTGGTCTGGTCAACCAATTCCTTGACCTTCTTCTCAGAGAACTGAGTGAGGACGTGGGAACGGACGCAGACGATGGATTTCTTAGGTCCTGGGATGGCGCCTTTGATTAAGAGGTAGCCTTTTTCGGCGTTGGATTCGACAACTTGGAGGTTGAGGATCGTGCACTGTTCCGGGCCCCAGTGTCCGGACATTTTCTTGCCAGGGATGACGCGGTTGTTGTCACGGCCGTTGTTGGCCAAGGAACCGATTTGTCTGTGATAGCCGGATCCGTGTCCGCGAGGGCCGACGTGCTTGCCGTATTTCTTGATGACGCCGCTGTAGCCGTGACCTTTGGTCATGCCGGTTACGTCGACGATGTCTCCGTTGGCGAAGATGTCGCAGGTGATGGTCTCTCCGACGTTCTTGGAGTAGATTTCATCGCCTTTCAATTCGTAGAGGCCTTGTTTCGGGGCGACGCCGGCTTTCTTGAAGATTCCGGCTTCGGGCTTGGTGACGCTCTTTTCTTTGGCGTCTTCATAGCCGACCTGCAAGGCTTCGTAGCCATCTTTCTCGATGGTTTTCTTTTGGGTGACGACGTTAGGTAAGACTTCGACGACGGTGACCGGATACATGGTTCCGTCGGCGGCGAAGACCTGAGTCATGCCCATTTTTCTTCCGATGATGGATTTCATGATCGTTGGCCTCCTTATAACTTGATATCGATGTCAACGCCATTGGGAAGGTCGAGCTTTCTCAATTGTTCGACGGTTTCTTTCTGCGGGTTGACGATATCGATCAATCTCTTGTGGGTGCGGATTTCGAATTGCTCGCGGCTGTCCTTGTATTTGAAGGTAGCGCGGAGAATCGTGTACACCTGTTTCTCGGTGGGAAGAGGGATTGGGCCCTTCACACTGGCACCGGTCTTTTTCGCGACTTCGATGATCTTCTCGGCGCTCTGGTCGAGAATGGCATGATCGTAAGCCTGCAAACGGACGCGGATGACTTTGTTCGCCATGAATTTTCCTCCTTAGTTTCTTCTGACTTCTGACGCTTTGCTCATTGGGAGTTTCCTGAGATCCCCCATTGCTTGACAACGCTTATGGGTGTGTCAGCAACATCCCACTTCAACGCACGCATCAGCGACGAAAAATATACGTCTACGCGTGAAGATGCGCAAGCGAAAAAGCAAAAAATTCAGCAATTTATATAATAACTATCGAAGAAATCGCCTTGATTAAGCCAAAAAAGCAAGAAAACATCGGTTTTTGTCAATTTCTTGTGCACGGTGCACAAAGTTGCTTATCTAAAACTGCTTTTTTGCGTCTTCTAACGTCAGCCCGCGGTTAAAGAGGGAATATTCGCAGCCGCAATATATCTGGTTGTAGAGCTCGTATTTCTCCCTGATGGCCTTTCCTTTGATGGAGCCGTCGTCTTTTTTGAAATCCGAATAGAAATATTTGGTCTTTTGGTGCTTCTTTTCCAACTCCCGGCCGATGAGATTCATTATTTGGGAATTCTTTTGCCTCGAAATGGTCATCACGGTCGTGAAATAGTCAAAGCCTTCTTTTTCGGCGTAGTCGTAGGCTTCTTCCATTCGCTTTCTGTAACATATCTGGCAACGGTTAAATCCTTCGGGCTCGGAAGAATATGGCTTCAAATCCTCGATGTAATGCGAATAATCGTATGGCCTTACGACCAATTTGACGTCATATCCGTAATCCCGCTTGATGAAGGAAAGAAGCTTCTTTAGCTCATTGAGGCGTTTTTCGAATTCTTCCTCGGGATATATGTTGGAATTGTTGAAATACAAAGTGAGGTCGAAATGCGGGCAAAGGAAAAGAAGGGGCCAACAAGAGCAAGGCCCGCAGCAAACGTGCATGCACAAAGTTTTTCTTTCCTTTGAAGCGTCGATTTTCTCAAGTTCGCCCAAAGATTCGAGATAATAATTTATTTTTTGTTTCGGAGGATTAATCATCGATGTCCCTTATGTTTTGTTTGCCATAAATGAACATGGCGTCCCCAAAAGAGAAGAACCTATATTTTTCATCGATGGCGGCTTGATAACATTCCAATGTCCATTTGCGGCCCATAAAGGCTGAAACCAACATCACCAAAGTGGATTTCGGCAAATGGAAATTAGTGATTAAACAATCTATGGCTTTCCATTTATAACCCGGCGAAATGAAGATATTGGTCGCGTCGTTGTCGGCTCTGAATTCGCCGTATTTTTGATATATGGATTCCAACGTTCTAACGGATGTGGTTCCGATGGCTATTATCCTTCTGCCTTCTTTTTTGGCTTTGTTTAGGGTGTCGGCGGCCTCTTGATCCATCTCATAGGTCTCCGAATGCATTATGTGGTCTTTGGTGTCTTGGACTTTGACCGGGCGGAAAGTCCCCAAGCCGATATTCAAAGTGACATCCACCACTTCGACGCCTTTGGCCTTGAGCTTGTCGAAAAGCTCTTCGGTGAAATGGAAACCGGCCGTTGGGGCGGCGGCGCTCCCTGGAACCTTGGCGTAAACCGTTTGGTAATCGTCCTTGTTTTCGCATTGCTTCCTTATATATGGCGGCAAAGGCATCAATCCAAGCTGGTCCAAAACCTCAAGGAAGATGCCTTCGTAATAAAATTTCATGTAACGGACGCCTTCGTCGAAGACTTCGACGCATTCGGCCCTTAATTTCCCTTCGCCGAAAGAGCAATGGGATCCGACTTTGACGCTTTTGGCGTTGCCGACCAAGCATTTCCAAGTGTCTTTTTCCACTTCTTCTAGCAAAAGGAGTTCGACTTTGCCTTTGGTTTCTTCTTTTACGCCAATAAGCCTGGCTGGAATGACTTTGGTGTTGTTCCTCACCAACACATCCCCGGCGTGAAGATAATCGATGATGTCGAAAAAACGCTTATGTTCGTAAGTGTGGTTTTCCCTATCTATCGCCAAAAGGCGGCAATCGTCTCTCTGCTTCAAAGGCGATTGGGCTATCAGCTCCTCTGGCAAATCGAAATCAAACAAATCGATGTTCATATTAGAAACCTCTCAAGTCTCCGTATTTTGCCAAGACTTCATCTTCGTATTCCTTGAATCTGTCTTCTTGGATGGCTTTTCTGGCCCCCTCGACGATCTTTATCAAGAAACGGATGTTGTGGATGCTGTTCAATCTCTTCCCAAATTCTTCGTGGCAGACTTCGAGATGGTGCAAATAGGCTTTGGTGTAGTTTTTGCAGGTATAGCAATCGCATTCGGGATCGAGCGGGGTGAAATCTTCTTTGTATTCCGCGCCTTTGATGTTGATGCGGCCCTTGGAGGTCATCAAAGCCCCGTGTCTGGCCAAACGGGTTGGCAAAACGCAGTCCATCATGTCTATTCCGCGTTCGATTCCGCCCAAGATGTAATCCAAAGAGCCAACGCCCATCAAATAACGGGGTTTGTCGGTCGGAAGATAACGGATTCCGTCTTCCACCATTTTGAAGCAAACGTCTTTCGGCTCTCCAATAGAAGTTCCGCCAATGGAATATCCATCGAAATCCATATTCGCCAATTCTTTGGCGCACATTTCCCTCAAATCGGTGAATTCCCCGCCTTGGACGATGCCAAATAAGGCTTGGTCCTCTTTGTTATGGGCATCCAAGCCGCGCTTGGCCCAACGCAAAGTTCTCTCGCTGGACTTTTTCGCGTAGTCATAAGTGACGGGATAAGGGATGCATTCGTCAAAAGACATGATGATGTCCGCGCCCAAATCTTCTTCGATCTTTATGACCTTTTCGGGGGTGAACATCTCAAGGTCTCCGTTGAAGTCGTTCCTAAACGTCACGCCTTCTTCGCTTATCTCTCTGCTTTTGGCCAAAGAAAAGACCTGGAAGCCGCCGGAATCGGTGAGCATTGGGCCATCATAACCCATGAAAGCGTGTAGGCCTCCGGCTTTTTTCACTATTTCCTCTCCCGGTCTTAGGTGGAGATGATAGGTATTCGAAAGGACCACCCCAGAGCCTAAGGATTTGACTTCCTCCGGAGAAAGGCATTTGACCGTGGCCAAAGTCCCGACGGGCATGAACATCGGGCATTCGACGTCTCCATGGGGAGTATGCAAAATCCCGTACCTGGCGCCGGTGTTCTTATCGATATGTTTCAATTCATAATAAAAGCGTTTCATGCTTTTATTTTAGTTGCTTCCTATCTCCCAAAGCAAGCCTACCAGCTTGGGTTGGCCTTTCTTTGGGGACGGATGACGTTCTGCATGAAATATTTGTTTCTCCATAATAGCATCCAGATTATGTAAGAGCCCATGATCACGGTCGCTTCGCCGATGGCGACCCAAGCGACGTTGATCCAATAAGGCAAATCGAGCAATATCTTCAATTCGGCGGCCACTCCGAAAGCGTTGAAAGCTATCGGCCAAATGCAGGCGACCAACATCTTCGGAGAGAAGGCCACCACCAAGCAAGAGAGCAAGGTTAGCAAGGTGCCAAAAAGCATATCCCAAGGCCCCAAAGTTGATAGGATATTGGCTAAAAAGCATCCCAAGGTCACTCCGACGATGAAATCTCTTCTCCAAAAACAGAGCAAAACGAAAATCTCCGCGACGCGGAATTGGATAGCTTCATAAGCCAAGCTTCCGGAAACTAGGCAAAGAACAAAATAGATCGCCGCGATAACTGCGTTCTCGGCGATCATTCTAATGCTGAATTTTTTCTGTCCCATGAAAGGACCTCCTTGTTTTTTATACGTGGTTCAGAGGATAGAACACGTTAGACTTGATGGATATTAGGCTCGTTCGCTTATTTAATCAATAGAAATTCATCCAAGAATCGGGAACTTCTCCGCCTTCTTCGGTGGCTTTGATAAGCCCGGCAATCATCGGGGCGATGGAAATGACATCCACGCCTTCCACGCCTTTTTCTATGGAATTCGTGATGCAAACATGGGAAACGCCGGCTTCTTTGAGTTTTATTAAGGCATCGTTGGACAAAACGCCATGAGTGGCGGCCACGATCACGTCTTTGGCCCCTCTGTCATACAAAGCTTTGGTTGAGGCGATTATCGTTCCGCCGGTATCGATGATATCGTCGATTATTATGCAAATTTGGCCTTTGATGTTACCGATTACGTTAACCACTTCCGCAGTGTTGGGGGCAGGGCGCCTCTTATCGATGATGGCCAATGACGAATTGGGAATTTCAGAAGCCAAGTCTCTGGCGCGATGCAAGGAGCCGTGGTCGGGGGAAACTACCGTGACGTCGGTGTAATTCACTTCTTTGTCCCAAAGCATTTTCCTGAAGTATTCGCCAAATAACGGGGTAGGAGACAAATCATCGACCGTGCAGCTGAAGAACCCTTCGGTTTGAGGGGTGTGAAGGTCAACCGTAATGAAGTGATCAACGCCAGCGTTAGCGTACAAATTGGCGATCAATTTGGCGGACAAAGGTTCGCCCGCTCTAGCGATTCTGTCTTGGCGGCAAAAGCCAAAATATGGGGAAACCAACACGATTTCCTTGGCTTTGGCGTTCCTTAAGCCATCGATGAAGATCAACAATTCCATTATTCTTTCCGCAACCGGAGTGGACGTTGAATTGATGATATAAACGGTCTTTCCCCTTACCGGAACCAATGGCCTAGCCATGACTTCGCCATCCGCGAAATGCTTAACTTCTGAGGGCGATATTTCGATGCCGAGTATTTCCGCAACCTCGGCTGCCAAGTTCGGGTTGGCGGTCAATTTAAATAAAACGACGTTTTTGTTCATATTGTTTCCTGCTCAATATTTTATAACAAAATATTATGTTTGTTTACACGCGCATGAACACGCTTTCTTATTATCGTTTAATCTTTGGCTGTTGGCAAAATGATTGGGATAGTTATAATTATTGCCTATGAAAACTATGATTCTCTTAAGTGCGATCCCCGGAAGCGGCAAGTCCACCTGGTCTAGGCGCTTCGTGGAAAAGCACCCGAATACCGTCATTATTTCCAGCGATGAGCTTCGTTTGGAATTGTTCGGAGCGGTCAACAATTTCGACCACGAAAAGGAAATTTGGATTACCTTCGTCGAACGTTTGAACAAAGCTTCCGAAGAAGATGACGTCTACGCCATCGGAGACGCCACGAACTTGAAAAACATCCACCGAGCCTTCTATGCCAAAAGCACCCCGGGCTTCGACAAACACATCTTGGTAATCTTCAAGATCGACCCGGAAATATCCAAGAAGCAAAACAAGCAAAGAGATCCGAGCCGAATCGTCCCAGATTACGCGATGGAACGCTCGATCGCCGAATACGAAGAGCCAAACGAAGAAGTCAAATCCTTGTTCGACAAGATAATCTACATCACCGAAAAAGAATTATACGGGCCGAACCCCGAAGACATCGACATATGAAAAATGGATGGGCAATTCCCATCCATTTTATTTTTCTTAACGCTTATTCGGAGATTTTCTTTTTGAAGATTTTTCCGGTTCCGTGCATGCTGGCGAAGACGATGGAACCGATCAACAAGATGCCACCGAGCACCAAGCAGATGATGGCATAGGCGTCTCCGGAAGCCGGAAGCTTGAGCTCAATGCCTTCCAAGTGGTAGTTCTTGACGGTTCCGCTGGCGTTGCCGAAGACAAGTCCGATGACTCCGTCGGCGATGTAGCAAAGGGAGATCAAGAATATCGATAAAGAAGCGAAATATCCGGATAATTTCTTGGCCAAATCTCCGCCTTTCTTAAGGAGAACGCCGGAGGCGATCAACAAAGCGGCGCAGGCGATATAAACGATGAAGAATGCCAATAATTGCCTATTGATTACGTGAGACCAGGCAACGATTCCCTGAGACCAAGAACCAGCCAAGGTTCCCAAAGTAACGATGGCAGCCCAAACAAAGAAGATGCCGGCAGCCCAGGATAAGGAAGCCAAAAGCGGGGTTTGGTCTTTGTTGTCATAAAGTTTGACCATGGGAATGTTGGTAGCGATCATCAAGCCGATGAACAAAATGATCATGGCGGCAATCAAGAATCCCAAGCCTTTTTCAGATCCGCCGCGGATGGCATCGAAATAAACAACGCCATTCAACAAGCAGAAGATAGCGGCGATATAGCCTTCGGCGATGAAGGCATTGAAGGATTTGATGACCGGAGCGTCATCTTTCGGATTTTGCAAAGCTTTGATGCCGTGAACCAATCCATAAACGGAAATGGTGGCGAGCGTTAATCCCACGATTCCCAATTCGGAATAAAGGTTGTACGGGGCCGAGACGGTCTCGAGCCTGCTGTTGCTGAAATAGCAAGGGGCGACGGCCAAGCCGAAATAGACGCCAAGGGCGCCAAAAGCCAAGAAGATCAAAGCATGGAAGATCACGCTTATCGTTCTGGAGGTGTTGGAATACTTCATATGACTCTCCTAAACCAAGATAATCCCGCGATTTCAAAAACGAATATCAGCAGAGAAACGAAAAAATTATATCTATCTTTCCAAGATAGTCAACTAGACCAAGAAATCTCTCGCTCATATAGAGCGACAAACCACTATTGATGCAACTAGGCACCAAGTGAGATTAAAGCCACCGCAGAGACCGTCGAAATCCAATATCTCACCGGCGAAATAAACGTTTTTTTCTTTTTTGGAAGATAGGTCAGAATTCAAACAATCGCCCGCTATTCCTCCGATGCTGACTTGGCTATCTTCAAAGCCATAAGAATCAGAATATGCGTAAATCAAATCATGCACGGCTTTGTCAAAACCAATACCGCGTGATTTAGCTTGATAAAGAACTTCGGAATACAAAGAAGAATCAAGAACCGCTTCGTTTTGGATAGATTCGGACAAATATTTCGAAACATCGACATTGGGGAACAAATCGATATGAATCAGAGGTCTATTCAGTTTGAGCCATTTGATCTTGCTGGAGATGTTCATGACGCAAATTCCGGAAATGCCGTCTTTCTTGTAGAGATATTCGCCTTGCTCAGAATAAACGATCGGACCGTATCCATCCGTCAAAGTCAAAAGGCCTTTATGACGAACGCCAACAAGCGGTTTGATAATCCTTTCCTTGGTTTTGATAGGCGTTAATCCAGGCTGAAAATCATTTATGACATAGCCTTTGTTCTTCAAAGCCGCAATCAAAGAGCCGTCACTTCCAAGTTTAGGTGAGGAAACGCCTCCGTTGGTTATTATCAGCTTGTCGCAAGCCTTCGTCCTCCTAGAGGTTTCGACAATTATTTTGTCGCCTTCGTGACGGTAATCGGAAACCACGGTATCCAGAGTGATAACGACATTGTTTTTCTTTAGTTTCTTTTCTAATTCGTTGACAAAACTTGGAGCATTATAAGAAAGTGGGTAATATAAGCTTCCAATCTTAACTAAAGGCACGTTCCAAGATTCGTATTGTTTGACCAAATCATCGATAGAAAAAGACTTAAGTATTTGCGAATATAAATCGGAATTCGGCTTATATGACGTTAAATCAAGGTTGTCGTTAAGCAAATTGGCATGTCCGTTGCCAGTAGCCCTCAATTTGCGTCCCAATTTGGATTCTTTTTCGATAATTTCTATCGATACATCCTTATTGTTTTCGCTTAGGTACAACGCGGAGAATATCCCTGCTGCCCCGCCACCGATGATTATTATCTTCTTCATATTGATATATTGACGATATTATTCTTTCTTTTCGACATCGATTTGTTCTTCGACTACCGCTTCCTTTTTCGGCTCCTTGAAAATGATGAATTTCCTAGTCAGATAGTTATAGACGAGAACGATGAGGGTCTTTAATCCGAACATTATGAAGTAAAGCCAGAAGGAGAGGCCGCCTTCGCTAAACAAATTTCCCCAAATATTCTCATCGAACGGGTTGATTGGATAAGAAATTCCCCAAGCGACGTTGCAAATGTATTCGCCAAGCACCATTAAGCCGGTTCCCAAAGCAAAACCGCCGACGGAAAGGCCGATGAAACCCCAAACATATTTGGCTTTGTTGTAATTCTTTTCTTTGTCGACGTTCTGGAAAACCCAAAGTTTGGACATGAACCAATTGACGACCAAAGAGACCAAGAATCCGGCCGTAACGCATATTGCCGTGGCCACATAATGAAGATTTGGGTTTATGAACGCCCCGCTTGCGTCAGTGGCGTTCCAGTTGTTTTTGAAGGCGAACCTCAAAACATAAGAAACGACAAAGTCGACAATCGTGGCAACTACACCCGTAACCGCGAACCTGAGAATTTCATATAAACGGCTTTTCTTGTTCATAAAACCCCTTAAAGCGATCGTATCTCCGCTAAATAATCTTCTGCCGAGGCATCGGAAGGCATTCTCCAATCACCTCTCGGAGAAACGCTGGCTGAGGTAATTTTGGGTCCATCAGGCAAACAGCTTCTCTTGAATTGGTTTCGGAAGAACCTCGTGAAGAAGTTCTCCAACCATCCCTTGATTATTTCTGCAGTATATATACCTTCAAACGCTTCTAAAGCCAAGAAATATATTTTCTTGGGGCTAAAGCCATTCACCAAGAAATGATAGAGGAAGAAATCATTCAAAGGATAAGGCCCGACAACGTCTTCCGTAATTTGAGTAATGCCTTCTTTTCCTTTTGGCGGCAATAATTCAGGGGAAATCGGAGTGGCTGAAATATCATTCAGAGATTCAGCGGTTATCGGATAAATCTCGGCATAGGCTTCAACCAAATACCTAACTAAGGTCTTTGGGATGGAAGCGTTGACGCCATACATCGACATATGATCGCCATTATAGGTGCACCAGCCCAAACAGAGTTCGGACAAATCGCCCGTACCAACCATCAAACCGCCTCTTTCGTTGGCGATATCCATCAATACCATGGTTCTCATTCTGGCTTGGGCGTTTTCGTAAGCCAAATCATGTAGCTCTGGATCGTGTTTGGTGTCCTTGAAATGAGAAAGGACGCTGTCTTTTATGTTTATTTCGTCGAAATCAACGCCTAGCGCATCGGCTAACTTAACGGCGTTGTCATGAGTTCTCTTTGAGGTGCCAAAGGCTGGCAACGTAATGGCGTGGACGCCTTTCAAATCCCAACCGGCCTTTTTGAAGGCCTCGACGGCCACCAACAAAGCCAAGGTGGAATCAAGCCCGCCGGACAAACCGATATATACGGATTTGGTTTTTACGGTTTCAAGTCGTTTTAATAAGGAAACGGCCTGCATATCGATGATGTATTTGGCTGCTTTCAAATCTTTTTTCTCATTTTCTTTGGTTGGCAAAAAAGGAGAACGATCGACCTTCCTATTCAATTTGGAAGGTTTTTCCAAAGGCATGGAGAACCCGATTAAGCGGAAACTTTCGTCGATTTTGTGATCGAAGGTCCCCGTTTTGCGGCGTTTGGTCAAAATCCTGTCAATGTCAACGTCCGCGGTTGCCGCGCCTTCGGAGAACAATTCGCTTTCCGAAAGCAAATCCCCATCCTCGCAAATCAGATTGTGTCCCGAGAATATCAAATCCGTGGTGGATTCGCTTCTTCCCGAGCAAGCGTATGCATAGGCGCACACATCCTTTTTGGAAGTGACTTTTATAAGGTCGCGACGATAGTCTTGCTTACCGACGGTTTCGTTGGAGGAAGAAAGATTCAACATCAAAGTCGCGCCCGCCATCGAGAGAGAAAGATTTGGAGAATCTGGAACCCAGAGGTCCTCGCAAATCTCGATGCCAATCTTTAGTTTTTCATAGTTCTCGTCGACGAAAATTAAATTTCTTCCGAAAGGATATTCTTTGCCGGAAATAACGATGGACCCCTCTCTATCGAAGCCGGACTTGAAATAACGCTTCTCGTAGAATTCGTTATAGTTTGGAATATAGGATTTAGGAACAACACCCAAAACCTTTCCGTCATAGCAAGCTACAGCGCAATTATATAAGTGGTTTTCTTTTGCTATAGGCGCTCCAAAAGCCACAAAAACATGTAGGTCCTCGGTTGATTTGGCAATTTCATCGATTCCGCACATCACGTCTTTGTGCATCTTTTCGTTCAAGAAAAGGTCGCCACAGGTATAACCGGTCAAAGAAAGCTCAGGCAAAACCAAAACTTTGACTTTTTCTTTGTCCGCTTCTTTGATTGCTTTTTTTATTTCCTTGATGTTTTCTCTTATTGAACCGACATGAACGTTAAGCGAGGATGCTTTGACGCGCACAAAGCCTAAAGGCTCGCTTTGTTCCTTCAAGGAATATAGCGATTCGAGCGACTTGTTGGCTTTTCTATGCGTTTCCGGCTTCAAGGATTCGTATTGATCCATGGTCATAATTACCCAATGGCCAGATCCGTTCTTAGTGATGTAAATCGGCTCATCAGATTTAGACAAATCTTTCTCTAATTGATTGGTATTTCTCAAACAAGTAATGGGTTCTATTTTCATAATGTCATAATTCTACCATTATTTTGTCACTACAATAAGAAATATAAACTGAGCTATAATCTTGCCATGTCAAAAGCCACCGCGATCGTTAATGGATATGTCCTATTGGAAGGATTGGATAACTTCTACCAGAGAATGAAGGAAGAATTATCCGTTTTTGGCGTTGATTTGGAACTTAAAACCACCACCGATTTGCTTTCTTATATCGATTCGAACGGAATAATTAGATTAAAAGAAGATTTAGGCGACTTTGTTTTGTTTTTGGACAAAGACAAATATCTTTCCGCCTTATTGGAAAAAGCAGGGGTCCGCTTATACAACCGCTCCGAATCAATACGCCTCTGCGACGATAAAATGGTGACATATATAGCTTTGTTAAATTCCGGCATAAAAATGCCAAAAACCATCGGTTCCCCACTAAATTATTTCAATTCAGACGATTCCAAGTTCTTGAATGTCATAGAAAAAGAATTCGAATATCCTTTGATTGCCAAAAGAGCCTACGGTTCGATGGGCGCGGGGGTGTTCTTACTAAAAAACCACGATGAACTGCAATCTTTCACGAAAGAAAACAAAGGCAATCCAACCTTGTTCCAAGAATTTATCGAATCTTCCAAAGGCGTCGATTATCGAATAATAGTCATTGGCGGAAAGGCTGTCGGAGCGATGAAAAGAAGCAATCCGAACGATTTCCGTTCGAATATCGCGCTTGGCGGAACCGCCGAAGCAATACAATTGAACGAAAATTATCTCAAACTGGCAGAAAAAGCCGCGAAGATTTTGAATTTGGATTATTGCGGAGTGGATGTCTTGATCGGAAAAGACAAGGAGCCCATCCTTTGCGAAGTTAACAGCAACGCCTTCATAAAAGGCTTCGAGCATTATACCGGCATCAACGTGGCCAAAGCCTATGCCGAATATATCGTTTCTAAGCAAAAATAAAAAATCTCGTGTAGTTGGGACTTATCAATAAGCGAGATTTTTTATTGACGTTTTTTATTCGGCTTTTTTATCTTCGGCCTCAACTTCTTCTTTAGCCTTTTCGTGCGCTATGCTTTCTTTGATTTTTTCAGCGGCTTCAGCGGTTTTGGTACGGATTCCGTTCACGATTTTCAAAACCGTGAACAAGACAATCGCGATGATTAGGAAGCTGATGACGGCATTGATAATGGCGCCCCAATTGATGATGGCGGCACCGCTATAAACGTATGTCGTTCCATATAAATTATAGGAATTGAGCATCTGGGTTTGGTAATCCAAGAAGGTGGCGTCTCCGCTCGTGATGGTGATTCCATAAGTGCTCAAAGCGTATTGTTCGGTCACTTTGACGATGTCTACGGTGCTGAAGGATTGGCCAACTCCGGCAAGTCCTTGTTGAGCGGCATTGGCGGCCGGCAAGACCGTAATCAATCCGCTGATTCCACCAGGAACGCCCCAAGTGCAAACGCTCATCAAAACGTTGACCACGGAGGTGACGATCGCGCTGAATGCGCCGCCGATAACCACGCCAACAGCCATATCAATGACATTTCCGCGGCTGATGAATTTCTTGAATTCGCCCCAAAGGCCTTTGATCTTATTTTCGGCTTTTTTCACATTTTCTTTTTCTTTTTTGGCCTTTTCGGCTTTTGCTTCCTTGGTTTTGGATTCCTTTTCTTTTGACATAAAACTCTCCCTCAAAATCGATAATAGTAAGGAAAGCCCATAAACGCAATAACAACGATTATTAGAGACAAATTTTCTTTCAAAACGCCTTTTTGCGATAATTCCTATACTTTGTTTTGCTATTTTGGACAATGTATATTTTTGAAGAAAAATTCTTTGAAACTCAAGGCCGTTTTAGCGTGCCTATGAAAACATATAGAAAGGCCGTTCTTTTCATATGCGTGCTCGTAGGTTATGCGCGCTAGTTCAAAATTGTATGAGCAAATGAGTTTAAAAATTTTTCGTACGCATTTATTATTGCTAACATTCCAAAAAAGAGGACGACGCACGAAAGCAGGGAAATCCCTACTAAGTGGTTTTTTATCCCTTTGAGGAAGGAAAGCAAAAGAGGCAAAATCTATGATTAGAGTAGAAAAGAGAGATCATAGCATAGTCGACTTCGACATCACCAAGATCGAAACGGCTATCGGCAAGGCGTTTGAAGAAGTACATCGCGCCATCGACAAAAGCATTCTCGAATTGTTGGCATTGAGAACAACCGCCAATTTCGACAATAAAGTCAAAGACGGCATAATTGCCATCGAAGACATCCAGGACTCCGTAGAAATCGTTTTGATTCAAGCGGGATACGTGGATGTCGCCAGAGCGTATATGAATTATCGTCGCTTGCATCAAAATATGCGCGACTTAAAGAAAACCGAGATCAATTACGCGTCTGTGGTTGACAAATATTTGAACTTAAATGACTGGAGAGTCAAAGAGAATTCCACCGTAACTTATTCGGTTGGCGGTTTGATTTTGTCCAACTCCGGCGCAGTCACCGCCAATTACTGGCTAAGCCAAATATACGACCAGGAGATCGCGGATGCCCACAGAAACGCGGACATTCACATCCATGACCTTTCGATGCTCACCGGTTATTGCGCCGGTTGGTCTTTAAAGCAATTGATCCAAGAAGGTTTGGGCGGAGTTCCCGGAAAGATTACCTCTTCTCCCGCCAAACACTTGATGACTTTATGCAACCAAATGGTCAACTTCTTGGGCATCATGCAGAACGAATGGGCCGGCGCTCAGGCTTTCTCCAGCTTCGACACCTATCTCGCCCCGTTCGTCAAAGCCGACAATTTGACCTACAAGCAAGTCAAACAATGCATCCAATCCTTTATTTACGGCGTCAACACCCCATCTCGTTGGGGAACCCAGGCTCCATTTACCAACGTCACCTTGGACTGGACAGTTCCCAACGATATGGCCGAGCTCAACTGCATCGTCGGCGGCAAGGAAATGGACTTCAAATACAAAGATTGCAAACCTGAGATGGATATGATCAACAAAGCCTTCATCGAAATCATGATCGAGGGCGATTACCATGGACGTGGTTTCCAATATCCTATCCCCACCTATTCGATCACCCGCGATTTCGACTGGTCGGACACCGAAAACAACCGTTTGTTGTTTGAGATGACCGCCAAATACGGAACCCCTTATTTCTCCAACTACATCAATTCCGACATGCAGCCGTCCGATGTCAGATCCATGTGCTGCCGTTTGCGTCTCGATTTGCGTGAATTGCGCAAGAAGTCCGGCGGTTTCTTCGGCTCTGGCGAATCCACCGGTTCGGTCGGCGTAGTCACCTTAAACATGCCGCGTTTGGCTTATTTGGCTACCGACAAGAAGGATTTCTTCGATCGTTTGGACAAATTGATGGACATCTCCGCTAGGTCTTTGAACATCAAGCGCAAAGCCATCAACAGTTTCCTTGAAGCTGGTTTATATCCTTACACCAAGCATTATCTCGGATCCTTCAACAACCACTTCTCCACCATCGGTTTGGTTGGCATGAACGAAGCGTGCTTGAACGCCCGCTGGATCAGGAAAGACCTCACTCAGCCCGAAGCCCAGGATTTCACCGAAGAAGTCTTGAACCACATGAGAACCCGTTTGTCCGACTACCAAGAGAAATATGGCGACTTGTTCAACCTCGAAGCCACCCCGGCCGAATCGACTTCCTATCGTTTGGCCAAGCATGACCGCGAGCGTTATCCGGACATCATCACCGCCGGCGAACCGGGAGAAACCCCTTATTACACCAACTCTTCCCATTTGCCCGTCGGATATACGGACGACATCTTCTCCGCTTTGGATATCCAAGACCGCTTCCAGACTTTATATACCTCTGGCACCGTCTTCCATACCTTCTTGGGCGAGAAGCTCCCCGATTGGGAATCCACCATGCATTTGGTAAGAACCATCGCCACCAACTATCGCCTGCCTTATTACACCATGTCTCCGACTTATTCCGTTTGCTCGGAACACGGATATTTGGTCGGCGAAGTCTACAAGTGCCCAATCTGCAAGAGAGACACCGAAGTTT
This sequence comes from Oscillospiraceae bacterium, assembly GCA_963647095.1. Classification (GTDB taxonomy): domain Bacteria; phylum Bacillota_I; class Bacilli_A; order RFN20; family CAG-826; genus UBA4951. The sequence continues at coordinate 30,203 of CAVIYC010000002.1, forward strand.
ATTCCAGAATCACCGGCTATTATCGTCCGGTCAGAAACTGGAACGCCGGAAAATCTCAGGAATTCAAAGATCGCAAGACTTATGATCTCAACCGTTCCAGATCGCATGACGGCATAGTCTTCGGCGAATCTTTGGCCGGAGAAACCAAGTGCGAGAAAAAGACTCCGAAATTAACCGAACCGACTTTGTTCACTACGCCGACTTGCCCGAATTGCAAAATGGCGAAGAGAATGCTCGATTTGAATGGCGTCGCTTATAAGAACGTCGATGCCCTCGCAAACAAAGACCAAGCCATCGCCTTTGGAATCGTCAAAGCTCCAACTTTGTTGGTTCCGACTGAAAATGGCGAATTCGAAGTCTTCGAAAACGCTTCGAACATCAAGGGTTACATTGAGTCTTTGAAGAAATAATGACCGATATAATCATCATCGGGGGAGGGCCCGCAGCATTGACTGCGGCCCTTTATTCCCTAAGGTCCGGCCGTTCGGTTCTCTTGTTGGAGAAAGAGAGCTTCGGGGGGCAAATCGCCGATTCCCCCAAGGTTGAGAACTTCCCATCCCAAAAATCATTGTCCGGCGTCGATTTGGTCGAAAAGATGTTCGAGCAAGTCGATGCGTTGGGAATGAGCTTCGAATTGGACGAAGCCTTGTCCATCGAAAAAGAAGGGAACGTCTTCACCGTCAAAGGAAATTATGGCGAATACAAAGCCAAATCCGTCATCATCGCCAATGGCGTCAAACATCGCCATCTGAACATCGAAGGCGAGGAAAAATACATCGGTTCCGGCATATCTTTCTGCGCCGTGTGCGACGGAGCCTTCTTCAAAGATCAGCCAGTCACGGTCATCGGAGACGCCAATTCGGCCTTGCAATATGCCATATCCTTGGCCAAAACCTCCACTTACGTGAATGTCGTCACCTTATTTGACCATTTCTTCGCCGACCCAATCTTAATAGACGCGCTTAAGGCTTTGCCCAACGTTAATATCTATCACAACAAGAACGCTTTCCTCTTTTATGGGGAAAACGGCAAATTGACCGGCGTCAAATTCAAAGACACCCAAACCGACGAAGTGTTGGACATCCAAACTCCGGGCGTATTCGTGGCCATTGGGCAAATCCCGGACAACGAGAGATTCTCCAACGTCTGCGATCTCGAAAAAGGATTCTTCCTTGTCGACGAGAATATGGCGTCCAAAACCCCTGGCTTATTCGTGGCCGGGGATTGCCGAAAGAAAAAAATTCGCCAGCTTACCACGGCTTGCTCCGATGGAGCCATCGCCGCCTTAAGCGCGAATTCTTATCTCTTCACTTTGAAAGATTGATCAATAGCCACGCAACTTGGTGGGTATCCCATTGTCGTTGAGGATATCCATGAAACGCGTGGCTTTTTCTTTGCTCACTTCATGAAAGCCGCGTTCGATGCAATGCTCGGAATCGATGTAATGCTGAAGGAACATTTTCTTCGCCCCTTTGATCAACAAAGCCATCTCTTTGATGCTTTTTTCATCATGGAATTCGTCGATTATGGTCGTTCTGAATTCATAATCCGGCATGCTTTTTATCAAAGCGATGGATTGTTTGATTTTGTCCATATCGACTTTTTCCAAGCCTATGGTTTGCGGATACCTGCTTTCGGAATTCTTTATATCCATCGCGACGTAATTGAGAAGATTTTGATCCAATAAGCGTTTCAAAACGTCGGGATTCGAGCCATTCGTATCCAATTTGACGTCGTAGCCCAAGGCTTTGATATCCCTTATCTTTTCTTCTAAGTCCGGCATCAAAGTCGGTTCCCCGCCGGTAATGCAAACCCCATCCAAGACGCCTTGGCGTTTCTTTAGATAAGCCAAAAGCTCATCCCAAGAAATCTTTATCGTTTCGTTCGGCCTTAAAACCAAATCGGAATTATGGCAAAAGGGGCAGCGGAAGTTGCATCCTGCCGTAAAGAAGGTGGTCGCGATATGTTTGTCGTAATCCACCAAGGTGAGTTTTAGCCAGCCGGAGAAGTCCAAAATCAGCCCTCAATCACTTTATAGCCGGCGTCTTCGATCGCCTTGGCCAATTTCGCGTCTTTGACGTCTTTGCTCAAGGTGACGACGACTTTGTTGGCGTTACGATCGGCCACGGCTTTTTCGACGCCTCTGACCTTTTCCAAGGCTTCTTTGACGTGGTTCTCGCAATGTTCGCACATCATTCCTTCCACATTGAATGTTTTTTCCATAGTTATAGCTCCTTTGTGTTTTTTGTTCTTTTTGGGATGATCGTGGCTTTTATTATAAACCTTGACTAAGTTAAGACGTAGGGCGTTAAGCACGACGCAGACGCTTGACAAAGCCATGGCCGCGGCGCCGATCATCGGATTCATCGCCCAACCCCAGAGGAAATAGAACGCTCCGGCGGCAACGGGGATGCATATCGCGTTATAAAAGAACGCCCAGAACAGATTTTCTTTGATGTTTAATAAAGCTCTCCTCGAAAGCCTTATTGCGGCCGGAACGGAAGCAAGCGTCTTTCTGCTCAACACCACTTCGGCGGATTCTATGGCGATATCCGTGCCGTTTGATATGCCTATACCAATATTGGCGGATGTTAAAGCCGGCGCGTCGTTTATGCCATCTCCCACCATTATCACTTTGCCTTCTTTTTGATAACGGCGAACCACTTCTTCCTTTTGGTCTGGCTTAACCTCGGCGATGACTTCGTCAATACCGATTTTCGAAGCGATGGAGGCAGCCGTCCCATAGCTATCGCCGGTAAGCATTATGGGCTTGATGCCCAAACCCTTTAATTGGGATATCGCTTCTTTGGCGTCCTCCCTAACGGTGTCGGAGATGGCAAACATCGCGCATAATTTGCCGTTTTCTTCCAAAAACACAGAGGTATTGCCTTCTTTTCCCAATTCCGTGGCTTTTTCTTTGATTGCTTCAGGTATCGAACACTTCTCGCTTATAAAAGACAAGTTTCCTATCGAATAAAGCTTGCCATCGATCTTCGCGGATATCCCGTTTCCGACATATGTTTTATAATCGGACAATTCCTTGAATTCGCTGAATCCACCATAATCGACGATGGCTTTGGCCAATGGGTGTTCGGATTTGGATTCCAATGAGCAAGCGATGCGTAAGATATCTTCATTGTTGGAATAATTTTCGAACACGTTGACCTTTGGGATTCCCAAAGTGATCGTGCCGGTTTTGTCGAATATGACGAAATCACATTTCCCAGTTTCCTCTATTGCCTCGGCGGTCTTAAAGAGAATTCCGTTTTTCGCGCCTTTCCCAGATGCCACCATGATGGCTACAGGAGTGGCCAATCCCAAAGCGCATGGGCAAGCGATGACCAAGACGGATATGCCTCTGGCTAAAGCAAACGCCACCCAGCTCGTATTCGCATCCGGCGAGCCGTTTATTCCGCCATAAATCAGCCATGCGGATAAAACGATAATCGCGATCAACATGATTACCGGGACGAAAACATAAGACACTTTGTCGGCGATTTTGGAGATTGGCGCCTTGCTGCTGTTGGCGTCGTTTACCATTTTGACTATTTGAGACAAAGTCGTGTCCTCTCCGACCTTATCGGCTTTGCAAACGACATATCCGGATTTCAATATCGTTCCCGAAAACACGTCGGATCCTTCCCCTTTGTCATTCGGGATCGATTCGCCGGTCAAGGCGGACTCATCAAACGAGCCTTCGCCTTTTATGATCTTTCCATCCACCGGAACGGAAGAGCCGGCCTTAAGGATGAATTCGTCTCCGACCTTGACTTCTTCGAGCAAGACTTCTTTTTCTACACCATCAACTAACAAAATCGCGGTTTTGGGTGCCAAATCCATTAACTCTTTCAAGGCGTTCGTGGTCTTTCCTTTGGATAACGATTCCAAGGTTTTCCCGATGGCAATCAAAGCCGGAATCATGGCCGCCGTTTCGAAATATAATCCATGGATGTATTTCATGGATAATTCCATATTTCCGTTTTGATACGCCACGCCGGCAAGGATGGTGATAACCAAAGAATAGATAAAGGATGCGCTGCTGCCTAGGGCCACCAATGAATCCATATTGGGATGCAAACGGAAAAGGCTCTTATATCCCGAGGTGAAAAATCTGTAATTTATGCCCATGACGATAAGGGCGATTGCCATTTCCAATATGCCCATCCAGAAAGGATTTTCTTCGAATAAATCGGGCACTGGCCATTTGAGCATCGTATGCCCCATGGAGAAATACATCAAAACAATCAAGAAAACGAAAGAGAGAACCAAGCGGATTATCATCTTTTTGGTTTCTGAGTCTTTTTCTTTTTTCTTTGTCTGCCCATCTTTTAAGCTCGCCCCATAACCGGCTTTCTTAACGGCCTTGATGATGCTCTCATCCGAGGCCGAGCCTTCCACCGTCATGGAGTTAGTCAAGAGGTTGACCGTGACGGAAGTGACTCCTTTTACTTTCAAAACCGCTCTTTCGACATGCGCTTGGCATGCGGCGCAAGTCATTCCGGTAACGTTGTAATTCTTAGCCATAATCTTATTTCATCAGCTTTTCCAGCAAATCGGCCAATTCGTTCAACGAATCTTCCGATCCCGCTTTGACGTCGTTATAAACGCAGGAATGCATATGCGACGCTATCAGTTCTTTGTTTAAGGAGTTCAAGGCGTTTTGGGCCGCGGAAACCTGTCGGATGATATCCACGCAATATGCATTATCTTCCAACATCTTCTTAATTCCCCTGACTTGGCCTTCGATCCTTGAGCATCTATCTAGCAATCTCTTCAATTCTTTTTCGTCTCTGGCCGTTTTTCTTTCGCACATCGGACAATGTTCCATAAAAATCACCTCGTTAAGAATATACCCCCCATAGGTATATAAAAGCAATAAAAAGAAAACGCCTTTTTCTCAAAAATCATATGAGATTGAGGCGTTTATGGATCATTTCTTTTGCTTAGCCAAGAACGCGGCGAGTTTTTCCTCTTCCTCGTGCTTTTTCTTGAAGGCTTTGGATTGCTTCTCGATCATTTTGCGGTTATTGAAGTAATCCACGCCCAAAGCCCTTCTGACGCGAATGACGGTTTGATGGGCTTTTTCTTCGGCTTTTTTGGAACCTTCGGCCAAAATCTGATAAATGGCCGGAATGTCGTTTTCCAATTCGTGGCGTTTCTTTCTTATCGGCTCCAAAATGTCATTCAAGACCGAAGCCAAGAAACGTTTGACGGTCACATCTCCCAAGCCTCCGCGCTCATAATGGGCCTTCAATTCTTCGAGATTCTTATATTCCGGAAGGTATTTGGCAAAATGTTCGTCGGTCGCGAACGCTTCCAAATAGATGAATACCGGATTGTTTTCGGTGTGTCCCGGATCGTTGATGTTCAAATGGGTCTCGTCGGTATACATCGACATGACTTTCTTCGTGACCGTTTTTTCATCGTCGGAAAGGTAGATGCAGTTGCCCAAGGACTTGGACATCTTGGCCTTTCCATCCGTTCCTGGCAAACGCCTGGCATATTCTTTTTTGGAAAGCATGATTTCGGGCTCAACCAAAGTCTCGCCGTATAAGCTATTGAATTTATGGACTATTTCGTTGGCTTGCTCGATCATCGGCTTTTGGTCTTCTCCAGCCGGGACCACCGTCGCATCAAAAGCGACGATATCCGCGGTTTGGGAAACGGGATAAGCCAAGAAACCGGCGGGGATGGAATCGGAGAATCCGCGGCTGACCAATTCGGATTTGACGGTCGGGTTCCTTTCCAAACGCGAAACGGTTACCAAATCCATGAAATAGGAAGTCAGCTCAAATAATTCAGGAACGGCGGATTGAACGAAGATGGTGACTTTGTTGGGATCCAAGCCGGCGGAAAGATAATCCAAGGCAACTTCGATTACGTTGTCCCTGACTTTCTGAGGCACGCCGAAATTGTCGGTCAAGGCTTGGGTGTCGGCGATCATGACGTACATTTCGTCAAAGTCGCCGCTATTTTGAAGCTCGACCCTATTTCTTAAGGATCCGACGTAATGGCCCAAGTGCAATCTTCCGGTAGGGCGGTCGCCGGTCAACATTATCTTTTTCTTTTCTTCATTCATAATCTTTTGTTATCTTCCATAGAAAGTTCTGCTATTTAAAAATAGAAGGTCCTAAATCAAGGCATTTTACACTATACCATCTAATTTCTTTTATTTGCGAAAATTTGGTTGCACTATGCCTTTTCGTCTTTATAATCATACCGGATTGTAAGCGTTTACAATGCTACATAGGGAGGGAAGAACTTTATGAGTCTCCTAACGAATTTCTTCCAAAGCAATCTGGTCGTTCTGATCGTCACCGGCGTTTCGATTCTCGGCTTGATTTACGCTTTGGTATTCCTTCGCAGAAGGATCAAGAAAGCCGATCTGACGGATCCCAAGATGATTGAGATCCAAAAATACATCCGCGAAGGCGCGATGGCTTTCTTAAAACGCGAATACGTCACTTTGGCAATATTCACCGTTGTCTTATTCATCGCAATCTGCTTTGGCGTGAACTGGCAAACCGCGCTCTGCTTCTTAGGCGGAGCCATATTGTCGGCTTTGGCCGGGTTCATCGGCATGCGTTCGGCCACCAATGCCAACGCCAAAACCGCCGAGGCCGCCAGACGCGGCGGAATGAACGCCGCGCTTAAAGTCGCCTTCTCCGGCGGCGCCATCATGGGATTATGCGTCGTTGGTTTGGGATTGGGCGGACTTTCTGCTTTATTTGCTATTTTCCAATGGTCGGAACCAGATTTGATTTCTACCTCCAACATCATCACTGGTTTCGGGCTTGGGGCTAGTTCCATAGCCCTCTTCTCCAGGGTCGGCGGCGGTATTTACACCAAAGCCGCCGACGTTGGAGCGGACTTGGTCGGAAAAGTCGAGGCCGGCATCCCCGAAGACGACCCTCGTAACCCCGCCACCATCGCCGATAACGTCGGAGATAACGTCGGAGACGTCGCCGGCATGGGCGCCGATTTGTTCGAATCTTATGTCGGAGCCATCATTTCAGCCGTCTCTTTGGGCGCTTATTTGATCGCTGGCGATTCTTCTTTCACCAACGCCTATGTCATTTATCCTATATTGCTTTCGGGCGTGGGAATCGTCGCTTCCATCATCGGTTCTTTGTTCGTCCGCGGCAAAAACGATCCTTCCAAAGCTTTGAAGATCGGAACTTACGTCGCTTCTGGAATCGTGGTTGTCGGTTCCTTGGCTTTGAGCATGGCTTACTTCGGAGTCAAAGACTTCTATAAGACTTTCTGCTCGGTCTTGATCGGTTTGTTGGTCGGCGTTTTAATCGGCATCATCACCGAGATTTACACCTCCGACAAATACCGTCACGTCAAAAAGATCTGCAAACAATCCGAAACCGGCAGCGCCACCAACATCATCGGCGGTCTCTCGGTCGGCATGATGTCTACCTTGTTCCCGATATTGTTGATCTGCGTCGCCATTTTGGTCGCTTACTTCGTCTGCGGAGGGGCGTCCAATAGCACCTTCGGCGTCTATGGCATCGCTCTTGCCGCGGTTGGCATGCTTTCCACCACCGGCATCACCATCGCGGTCGACGCTTACGGACCTATCGCCGACAATGCCGGCGGCATCGCCGAAATGAGCGGGCAAGACGAATCGGTCAGAGCCATCACCGACGAATTGGATTCGGTCGGGAACACCACTGCGGCCATGGGCAAGGGGTTTGCCATCGGCAGCGCCGCCCTCACTTCATTGGCTTTGTTTGTCACCTTCATCTTCGCTTTCAACGCCCAAACCACCGGCGTGGATATCACGACCAAACTTAATTTGGCCTCGCCGTTCGTAATCGTCGGATTGCTTATCGGCGGCATGTTGCCGTTCCTATTCTCCGCCCTTACGATGTCAAGTGTCGGAAAGGCCGCCAATCAGATGATTGACGAGGTCAGAAGGCAGTTCAAAGAGCCGGGGGTCTTGGAAGGCACGGTAAAACCCGATTATGCCAAATGCGTGGATATCTCCACCAAAGCATCCTTGAAAGAAATGATAATCCCTGGCGTATTGGCCATCATCGTTCCTTTGGTAGTCGGAATATTCTTGGGCTACGAAGGATTGGCCGGATTGCTCGGCGGATCGTTGGTCACCGGCGTATTGCTCGCCATCTTCATGTCCAACTCCGGCGGAGCGTGGGACAACGCCAAGAAGTGGTTCGAAGCCCACGGCTTAAAGGGCACGGACGCCCATAAAGCCGCGGTCGTCGGAGACACGGTCGGAGATCCGTTCAAGGACACTTCCGGGCCTTCCATCAACATCCTAATCAAATTGATGACCATCGTTTCCTTGGTCTTCGTCCCGATGTTTTATTTGATAAACGAAGGGCAAGGCGTGTTGGGATTGATCGGAAAATAATTAGTCGCATGAAGCGGGGCCAATTAACGGCTTCGCTTTTTCTTTCGCATATCTTTTGTATTAATTCGTATTTTAATGTATCATTTTGAATGAAAGGAGTGATGCAAATGATTACTTGGTTCAGCAACAAAAGCAAAGAAGGCATAGCGTCATTGAACAAGAACTGCATAAGCCTCAATTCCGCGGCCTCTATTCCCTTTGAATGCGCCTATCGCGTCCAGGTAGGGGTGGACTCCCACAAAAACATAATCATCGAAGCTTTGAGCAGAGACAAAGTGGAATCCGGCAAATACGACGAAAGCAGATTGTTGAAGCCTCAGATGGCCAAAACCTTCACTCGCATATCTTCGAGGGATCTGATGAAAGCCTTGGGAGATATGACCGACAACGAATTCGGGGACGAAACAAAAAAGTACCCGACAACCTATGACGAGAACGCTTCTCGCCTTATCATCGTTATGGGAGGCAAGAAATAATGGATATGTGGATTGTTTGGCTGGTCGTGATGGTTCTGGGCGTCATTATCGAAGCCATCGGCCCGGGATTGGTCTCCATCTGGTTCTCGGCCGGAGCTTTGGTCTCCTTGGCCATATCCTTCATCCCAGGATGCGAATGGTGGATTCAGCTGATCGTATTCGCGGTAGTGACCACCATATGTTGCTTGGCGTTAAGGCCGTTTATGAAGAAATTCGTCAAAAAAGAGACCGTTTCTTCCAATTCCGATGCCTTAATCGGGGAAATCGGCATTACGCTTGAAGAAGTAACCGACGCCGAACCCGGGGAAGTCAAAATATCCGGCTCGGTATGGCACGCCTTATCCGCCAAGGAAGGCGAAAAAATCAAAGCCAACGAAAAAGTCAAAGTGATTAGAATCTCGGGAAACAAATTGATCGTTTCGAAAGCCGAGGAAGAAAAGGAGTAACAAATGATATTAGCAGCAAAATTAAGCGCCGGAGCGCTTGCCGGCATCATCATCGCCGCCGTGGTCCTTCTCGTGTTGATCATCATCATTTCCAATTTGAAGGTCGTGCGCCAAACGGACAAATACATCGTCGAAAGGTTGGGGGCATATAAGACCACTTTGAACGTCGGCATCCATTTGATCGCCCCGTTCTTGGATAGGGTCGCCTACAAAGTCTCGATGAAGGAACAAGTCAAAGACTTCGAGCCTCAGTCCGTCATCACCAAAGACAACGTCACCATGCAGATAGACACCGTCATCTTCTTCCAGGTAACGGATCCAAAGCTTTACGCTTATGGCGTGGATAACCCCATAACCGCCATCGAATACCTTTCCGCCACCACCATCCGCAACATCATCGGCGAGTTGGATTTGGACGCCACCTTGACTTCCAGAGACATCATCAACGAAAAGATGAGGAAGATATTGGACGAAGCCACCGATCCTTGGGGCATCAAAGTAAACCGCGTCGAAGTGAAGAACATCCTTCCTCCGAAAGACATCAGGGACGCCATGGAACGCCAGATGAGAGCCGAACGCGAAAAGAGGGAAAAGATCTTGCTCGCCGAAGGCCAAAAACAATCCGCCATCTTGGTGGCCGAGGGCGAGAAGGCCTCTATGTTGCTAAACGCCGAAGCCCAAAAAGAAGCCAAGATATTGGCGGCCGAAGCCGAAGCGGAATCGGTCAGAAAAGTAAAACAGGCCGAAGCCGATGGCATTAAAGCCATCAGAGAAGCCGAAAAAATCGGCTTGAAGGATTTGAAGGACGCCGCGGCCGACGAAAGCGTCCTCAAGCTTCGCTACTACGAAACCTTGGCCAAGGTCGCCGACGGCAAAGCCACGAAGATCTTCATCCCCGAAAACCTATCGGGAGTCGCCTCAATCGCCCAAGTGTTCTCGGAAAGCAAAAAAGACTAAGGCAATCAAGTCAACAGGCTCGTCAAAAAGCCTGTTTTCTTTTGGATATTTTTAAGGTTTATCGGCTTTCGTTGTTCTATAATTTTGCCATTAAGGCAATCGGGAATGATAGAAATCAAAAACGTGACCAAGCTCTATGTC
>CAVIYC010000003.1:0-19389 GCA_963647095.1 Oscillospiraceae bacterium
CATTTGTACCCTTACAACGAAGTGACCAGGTACATAGCATATTCCCATAATACCGGTGTTCGTCTCCTTGCCTTTTGGTGGAGCCGAGGGGAATCGAACCCCTGTCCGAAGAAAGCCTCACAAGAACGTCTACAGCTTAGTCTCTGCCCAATGCCTCATAATCCCGGCAGAAACGGTTGGATTAAGAGGTTGTCCGTAAGGTTTTCGTCTTCCCCCGCCGGACGAGGAGGTCGCTTATCGCCTTTATCTTACGCCCATCACTCAGCAAGGCGCGAACCTGAGTGTGAACGTGCTCGTCCCGCTAGGCGGGATCCCTGTTTCGGGAGCTACTAGGCGCGAGCGAGGACGCGGTTGCTAGAACCGATCATCCAAGGTTTGACAGTTTTGTCAGTTATTGTTTTTTAGCGTGAGTCGCCACCTTGCTGCAATTCAAGCCAGACATCTCCCCGTCAAAGCCAGAACGGCCCCAGAAAGTTTCTGACGCCCAGTAGGACACTGGGCTATTCAATTATATTTCATTCTTCTCTTACTAGAAGAAAAACCATCAAAACCTCAAATATTTTAGGTGAACGGACGTTCATTTAGATTGACGCCCAAAATATTGAAAAAATATAGACTAAATCTATATGTTTTGTTGTAAGAGATGACGTTTTCGTTTAATCTTTTAACAATAACTATCATAGATGATGGGGATTTGACTATATGGAACGAAATGAAGAGTTGAAGAAGTTGGTCGCCTATTTAATCAAACACAACCAATCCCACGTTGAGGAATTGGAAGAGCTCGCCGAGCAACTGAAAGAAGGAAACCCCGATGCTTACAAAGACATCGAGGAATCCATCAAGCTTTATAAAGAAGGCAACGACAAATTGGTCTCTTCATTGGAGAAAATCTCTTAACAAACATGTGCTTATCCATCGCTTACAAAAACAAGGTTTCCCCCGATAACGTGATAATGAAAAACGTTATGTCTTTCGAAGCCCAAAACAATTTGGTGACCCTCACCAATTTGATGGAGAGAAAAATATCCTTGGTCGGGAAAATCGAAAAAGCCGACCTCTTGGAAAATTACATATTGATCAAAACCGACGAAGGAGACGGCCCATGCCCGGAAAGATAATCGCTTTATGCGGCAAGGGCGGAGTCGGCAAGACCTCGATATCCGCGTTGGTGGTAAGGCATTTGAAAGAAACTTACCCCGACAAGAAGATATTGGCCATAGACGCCGACCCGGCCATAGGCTTAGCCACCGCTTTGGGCGTTGAGATCTCTTCCACGGTAGACGATATAAGGAAATCGTTCATAGAAAACGTCGAGTCCGGCGAAACGAAAGCCGCCATCGAATTGCTTTCGGAAGCCAAATACAGGATGTACGACGCCTTGACGGATTTCGACAACGTCTCATTCTTGGCCATCGGCAGACCGGAATCCGCCGGCTGCTATTGCAAAGTAAACGCTTATCTGAAAGAAGTCATAAGCCGCATCGCCGACAACTTCGACTACATAGTCATCGATGGCGAGGCGGGCATAGAGCAAGTAAACCGCAGGGTGATGGAAAAGGTGACTCACCTCATTTTGGTCACGGACGGATCAAAGAAAGGCTTTAACGTCGTAAAGACAATCCATGAAGTAGCCAAGAACCTAACGATGTTCGAAACCTCGGGAATAATCGTGAACCGCTTGATCGACATGAGCTACAAAGACCAATTGGACGGAGGAGGCATCCCCATCCTTACTTATATAGAAGAAGACAGAAACATGTCCTTGTCCGACATGAAGGGAGATTCGATATTCGAATTGAGCAAAGAATCCCCGATTTACCTCAAAACCAAAGCCGCTTTGAAAGCTTTAGGGATAATCAATTAAAAGGAGAAGAGAATGAAAGACCTGAAACATCTCTATTACTTTGAGAACCTGCTTGATGACGCCAACAACGAATTGGTCCGCAAAGCCCAAGAAGCCGGCAAGAAATGCATCGGATCCGTCTGCTACACGGTTCCGGAAGTCTTGCTGAGCTTGGAAGGATGCTTCCCCGTTCGTTTGCGCGCCCCAAGAACCGGTTCCTTGGAAATGGGCACTTATTACATGACCAGTTTCCTTTGCGAGTACACCAGGGCGTTGCTCGAACGCGCCATCGAGGGAGGCTATCAGTTCTTGGACTGCCTCATTACCCCGGACGGATGCACGATGATCAACCGCTGCGTGGAAAACATGGAGTTGCTTAAAACCAACGAAAAAGAAGGCTTCTTCTACAAATATTTGGAAGTTCCGATGAAGGACGACGAGAACGCTTTGAACCTCTATATCGGCCAATGCAAAGAGAAAATACTCGGACCCCTACACGATCTTTGGGGAATCGATACCTCCGACAAAGCCATCAGAGAAGCGGTCGCCCGCTATAACGAGATGTGTTCCATCATCAACCAAATCGGGGATTATAGGAAAGAGGACAACCCTCGCATAACCGGTTATGAATTCCATATCATCACCCTCGTGACCTACGTTTGCCCCACCGAATTGATTATCGACAAGCTCAGAGAGACTTTGGAAGAATTGAAGACCCGCCAGCCCGACGAAAAGAAAAAATGGAGGGCCCGCGTGGAAGTCGTCGGTTCCGAAATCGATGACGTGGACATGATCAAATTGATCGAAGAAAGCGGAGCCTTGGTGGTCGCCGACCGTTTCTGCTACGGCTCTTTGCCCGGCAGAAAGGAAATCGTTTTGAACGACGAAGAAGACACATTGACCCAAGTCTGCAGGCACTATATCCACAACACCATGTGCCCGAGACACATGAACTCCGCCAAGATGAAGAGAAGGAAAGAATACGTCGACGAGATAGCCAAGGAATACAAAGCGGACGGCATCATCTACGAACAGATGAAGTTCTGCGACCCTTGGGCTTATGAACGCATGACCGGAACGTTCATCATGCGCGAAGAATACAAATACCCCGTCCTTTCCATCGATCGCCCTTACGCGGTTGGCAATTCCGGCCAAATCAGAACCCGCGTCCAGGCATTCGTCGAAAGCATCGAAATCAAAAAGATCCAAGGAGGCAATTGATTATGGGAGCCAAGATAGGAAGCGAAGAGCTGGGAAAGCTCTATTCCAAAGGTAAGGTCAGAAGACGCCGCGAGTGGCGCGGGGTCAAAGACACCTTATATGATTTCACCCGTTGGCTGAAAACGTTGGGGGTCCTATTGAAATTCATGATGAAGCCCCGCAACATCAAGGCCTTCTTCAAATACAGGTGGATGCAAAATTATCTCGCCGTTCCGATGATGGTCGACCGCCATACGGCCGGACTGCGTGGGGAACACCTCCGCATCGCCCACTTGGAATATGACACCATCATCGTCGACGTCGCCAGCTTGTTGGACAATGCCTTCAGGGGCGACGAAAGATGCGGAAACGACAAGAAATTCTCCAAAAAGTGCGTCATCTTGGACGAAAACGAGATGTTTGCCATCATGTGCGGATTCCCTAACTTAAAAGGCGTCTCTTGGGAAACCGCGGCCGTTTATGTCTCCGTCCTTTTGCAAGGAGACGCGGTAACCCATTATTTGGACGTCGTTCAGGAAATGGGCTTGCCTGGCGACGTTTGCCCTATGCCTGCCGCCGAAGCGGGCGTGGTCATCGACGACGACGCTCCGATATATGGCGCTTGCGCGATTCAGTGCAACACCACCTGCGATGGCTCGTTGCTTGGCGGAGGCGTCATGACCAGATTCTACGAAAGGCATAACATCCCTTGCTTCCAAATCGCCGCTCCGCTGCGCCATACCGAAGACGGCGTTCAGGATTACGCCACCCAAGAAATCAAAAACGCCATCAAATTCATCGAAGACACCACTGGCGAAAAGTGGGATTGGGACGCATATTTCAAAAACATCAAACGCTACAACGCCGAAAATAGGCATCGTTTCTCTTGGATGGAAATGTCCAGAACCGACTACCCTCAGGTCATCGGCGCCAACTTGGCTTTGTATGCCGAGACCACTTATATGGCCGTCGCCGGAAGAGACCCCAGTTTCTTAAAGGCCGACGAAAAGATCACCAAATTGGCCAAGAAAGCCTATGACAGAAAGGCCATGATCGTTCCGGAATATCGCCACCGCGCCATCATTTGGGGCGTTCAGGCGCAATATTACACCGAATTCTTGCCATGGTTGCAGAACTGCTGGGGCATCCTCCCGTTGGTCGACATGCTTAGCTTGGTTTATTTCGATCAGCTTTCCGAAGACGATCCGGAACAAGCCTACAAAGACTTGGGCAAGCTCTATCAGGAAATGATCATGCGCAACCGCACCCATGGCGGATACGAAGTCTTGTTGGACGATCTATGGAGGTTCTGCGAATACTATCGCGCCGACATGGTCATCCTTTGGGAACATATATCCTGCAAAGCCTTGGATGGCATGCACGGATTGTTCGAGCAACGCGCCAGAGAACATGGCATCAAGCTAGTTTGGGTCGACCACGATTTGATGGATCCGCGCGTCATCAGCCGCCAGTCCATCCGCGACGACGTCAACCGTTATATGCGTTCGGTCTTGCGCGAAGAACCTTTGGATCCTTCGCTCGAAGTCATAGACGACGCCAAATCTTGGTAATCAATTAAGGAGAAATAAGAATATGAAATATTATGGTGGCTGCGATTCCGGCTCTACTTACACCAAATGCGTGATCATAGACGAAAATGGGAAGATGGTTTCCGACGTTACGATCAGAAGCCGCATCAATTCCGTCTTGTCCGCCCAGGAATCATTGGATGAGGCGATAAAGAAAGTCCCCGAACTTAAATCGGCCAAGGATTTGGCTTATTTGGTCGGCACGGGATATGGCAGAAACAAAGTCCCGTTCGCGGACGAAAACATCTCCGAAATATCCTGCCACGCGATGGGCGTCCATATCGCCGATCCGTCGGTCAAAGCCATTATCGACATCGGCGGCCAGGACGTTAAGGGCATTGCCGTGGATAAGGACGGAACCGTTCTCAATTTCGCCATGAACGACAAATGCGCGGCCGGCACCGGGCGTTTCTTCGAAGCCATGGCCAGAGCCTTCGAAATGAGCTTGGACGAATTCTCCAACCTCTCTTTGAAAGCCAAAAACATCATCCCCATCACCGCTCAGTGCACAGTCTTTGCCGAATCGGAAGTCATCTCTTTGGTCGGCGAAGGTAAGCCGATGGGCGAAATCGCGGCCGGCATTGAATTCTCGGTCGCCAAGCGTTGCTTCGTGATGGCCAAAAAGGCCGGGGCCGTCGACTCCATCACCCTCACCGGCGGATGCGCCAAAAACGCCGGCTTGAAGGAAGCCATAGAAAAAGTTTTGCATCTCAAGGTCATCGATCTTTCAATCGATCCCCAGCTTATGGGAGCCTTGGGGGCTGCCGAATTCGCCCGCAAGAAGGGCATGAACATCAAATAAGGAGGAAAATTATGGGAACCGCTTTAATAGCCTTAAGCTGGACCGTATTCAAAGACCTAGGCATGGCTCTTTGGGCTTCGATTGTTTTGACGGTCGTCGGCGCATTCATCATCCTTTTCGCCCTTTTGTTCACGGTTTATTTCTGGAACATCGACATGAAGGCTCTATCCAAATTGCAGCCGTTGCTAAATAAGATTTACGACAAGAGAAAACGCGAAAAGAAAATCTAATTAGATGAAGATCTACGATTCTTGTTTAAAAGACCTCTCCATCCTCCTTTCTAGTAAGACGAACCCAATCTCCTTTCTTCCGGGTTCGTCTTACGAAAAAGGAGATCCCAATCAGATAGTCTTCAGATCCGATTGCGCCTTTGAATTAGGGGGAAGTAACAAAGCCGGGTACGCCGGCTCTTTGATTTCGTCCGATCCGAATCTCATCGGAGAAGAAGGAACGATTGTCTATGGCCCGGACATAAAAGACATCGATGCCGATGCGTTTTATGCCAGAATCGCCTTAATAGAAGTCGATGACGAAGCCATGGGCGAGGGCAAGGAACTATATTCATCAATCAGGAAGATAGATTACGTCCGTTACCACGTCACTTTGGATCAGATAATGTTTAGGATCTCGCCTATTTCATTGAAAGAGACCATCGCGATAAGCAAAAAAGCCAAGGAAAAGGGATTGGGTTTCAAAGACATCGGCGCCGCCTTCATAGACGCCTACCATTCCTTGAAAACGGTTAAAAAAGTCAGAATGATTTTCATCACCGACCCAACCTTCGATTACGAGGCATTGAGCCAAATAATAAAGAGAAGCGAGGACATAACCAAAACCCTGGATCATCTAACCAACAAAGTTAAGATGGATTGCCATTCTTGCGGGTTGAAGAAAATCTGCGAGGAAGTCGAAACCTTGACCGAAAACGAATTCGGGAATAGATAAGGGAAACCGCGGATGCGGTTTTTTCTTTTGCCGGTTCCAGTCAAACCGTTCTTTCTCGTAAATTGGGCATATTTTCACGAGAACAATCGGCTAATTAAAGGGGGAATTCCGCTCTCTTCCCACTCGTTTGCTTTTATTAAGCAAGCGTTCTAATTGGTTTCATTGAAGAACCCACTTGGCCCAGTGGGCTTTGAAATCCAAGGTTTTCCATTAACATACCTAGTATGTTTTCTTTGGATAAGCGGCATTTATGTGCTAACCTTACATAGCATTTTTGAAAGAATTGATTATGGCCACTGCGAAAAAAGTAAATAAACCAAAGAAAAAGAAAGATTCCAAAGCTTGGCAATCCATCAAACTCGGATTGTCCGCTTTAGTTAGCAACGACTCCGTCATCACCTTGTCGAAATCCAAATGGTATGGAGCAGTCATAGCCGGCGTTTTGTCGGTCATGGTCGCCTCCATCCCCACCTTGGTCAACTTCTCCAATCTCAAAGGCGCGGATATTTTGTCCGCCCCATCCGGGAGTTTGACCAACGGATTGATCAGCTTCTCCGAAACCTTGGATGACAAGGACATCGACGTCGTCTTCAACGCCGACACGGGATTGATCGAAGTCGACAACGACAAATGGAATGCCGCTTTCCCGGCTTCCAACGGGTATCACATCTACACCCACACCTACACCGTCAAGCAAACCATCATGCAGACGGAAGATAGCTTGGACGAATCGTCATCCGTCGTCACCGTTCCGACCACCCCGACCATCAAAGACGTCACCATCTGCGATTTGATCGTCTATAACCTAAGCGATTTGGAATCCAGCGTCTTCACCGACACGATATTCGGAAATTCCGATGGATATACCTCTTCGGGGGAGATAGCTATTTTGAAGGGCACGGACCCGACCCCGGCCTTGAATAATCCTTACGCCACCACCACCTTGTTCTTGGGCAAAGATTGCTATTCATTGATCAAATCTCCGCAAGGAAGGGATGTCAGCAAGGCCGCTTATTACAAAGTCTTCAAATACGAGAAATACACCGTTAACCTCAGAAACTTCGTCAAAGAGAATTCTCATGGCGACGCCTATGAGGTGAAACGTTCCGACGTCATCGAATCCACCTATCAAAAATATTTGGATTCCGCCAAAGCTTCTTGGGAAACCTTGTTCAACGATTGCTGGGATTCCACCAGAGTCTATAACATGTGGACCCAATGGGCCATTTGGTTCTCGATTTATGTCGGAATCGTCTTCTTCATGGGCTTGATGCTATTCATCATCACACGAGGAAAGAACAACCCTTATCGCAGCGAATTCACCTTCTGGAGAAGTCAAAAGGTCGCTTATTGGGCCGCGATGACCCCGGCGCTATTGGGTTTGATCTTCGGATTCTGGATCACCAGCTTCGCCTCCTTGGCGTTCTTGATAATCTATGGCATCCGCATCCTTTGGATGTGCTTCAGGTCTTTGAAGCCTGCATCCGAATAAAAAAGCGTCCCCTGACGCTTTTTATTTAATCCCCGTAGTCGCTGGGCCTTGAATCGTCAATCCAGGTTATGTGAAGAGGGTCGGTAAGATCTTGGAGTTCTCGATAAATGAACCCTTCCTTATCCAAGGCAGGATAATCATAATCATTGGTGAAGATAACCTTATGGCTCTCCCTAACGACCTCATCGATGGCTTTGAGGATTTTCTCAAAACTTCCGTTAGTCTTATCTTTGTATCCGAGCATGCTTTGATAAAACATGGGCTCGATATAGAAGATGTCGCCTAGTTCGTTGACATAGGCGTTAATCAAAGGATGAGAAGGATCCTTATAAGGCGTATACGAATCAAATTCTCTATAAATCATAACAATACATATTTAAGCAATCAGAAAGGAAAAATGAAATGGCAACCGATCCCAAAAAGATAAAAATCATCTTCACCGACATCGATGGGACTTTATATTCCCATACTCAAAAATGCGTCCCCCAATCCGCCATAGACGCGATTAAGAAACTCCAAGAAAAGGGGATAAAGGTTTTCCTTTGCTCCGGAAGGAACAAATATTTGATCAGGAAATCGGGCGTGCTCAATTATTTCACCCCCGACGGAGTGGTCATGATGAATGGAGCCGCGGTCTCCATAAACAAAGAGACCATCTATAGCTATAAAATCCCCCAAGAAGTCGTGGACGCGATGATCAAGTTCTCCTACAGATTGAAGTTCGGCTTGACCCTCATCGAAGAAAACGAAGGCCATATCAACATGGTCGACGATTATGTCATAGACGCGCACGCCAAATATGGGACGAGATTCCCCCAACCCCGCAAATTCCCCATCCCTTACGATAGGCCGGTATATCAAATGATCGCTTTCTGCGACGAATTCGACCAAAGCTTGTTCTTGCCTCACTTGAATACCTGCAAGGCCGCAAGATGGGACGAACACGCGGTAGACATCATGCCCAGCGATTCGGATAAGGCCAAAGGCATTATGGCCGCTTTGGAATATTATGGCTGGTCCGCCGAAAACGCCATGTCCTTGGGAGACCACAACAACGATTTGGACATGCTGCATTTCACCGGCATCTCGGTCGCCATGGGCAACGGCATCGACGAAGTCAAAAAAGCCGCCGATTTCGTAACCGACGACATCGATGATGACGGATGGGCCAAAGCCATGAAGCACTTTGGCTTAATAGACTGATTATTTGTGATACGGCTCGTTATGGGCGATTCTAAAAGCCCTATAGAGCTGCTCTTCCAAGATTATCCTCGCTAACTGATGAGGGAAGGTCAAAGGGCCAAACGTCCAGCGGACGTTGGCTCTTTTTTTCATCTTGTCGGACAAACCCAGGGAACCGCCGATGACGAAATGAATGGCCGAGCCGCCCAAAGAGAACCATTTTTCCAATTCGTTGGACAATGAAACGGAATCGAATGATTTGCCGTTTAAATCCAGGCAAACCAAATAATCGGAATTGCTCAATTTGTTCAATATCCTGTCGCATTCCGTCTCTTTTATCTTTTCTTCGATGCTTGCCGAGGCTTTGTTTGGGATAGGCTCGTCGTTATATTCGATGACTTCGACGTCCGCATATTTTCTCAAACGCTTCAGATATTCCTCTTGGGCGGATATCCAATAATTCTCTTTGAAATGGCCTATGGCGTGAATGACTATCTTCATATATCCCCGCCTCCAACGAATTGACGTTGCTTCAATATGACGATTTCCACGGAAGAGATAGGAACGTTATTTCGTTCGTAGACTTCCTTGTATGTTTCCATCATTTTCTCTTCGGAATTGCACTCTTCTGACCTATGGGCCAAATAGAAAGCCTTGGTGTTTTCTCCTGTTAGTTCCAAAGAGAATAAAGCGGATTGCTCGTTGGATAAATGGCCATGTCTGCTAGAAATCCTATCTTTTAAGATTTTGGGCCTGTTGCTCTTTTCTAGCATCTCCGGGTCGTAGTTGCTTTCCAAAAGATAATAGGTCGCGTTCTTCAATTTCTTCAAAGCGGATTTTTTTAAGTATCCGGTGTCGGTTATATAGCAAAAGGTCGTCCCTTTGTTTTCTATCCAATATCCGACGGGATTCAAAGTGTCGTGGGAAGTGGAGAAAGAGGTGACTAAAAAATCTCCGACCTTTATCGTGTCCCCGACTTCTTGGATTTTGTTCCCGCCCTTGGTGTTCGGAGAACAATAAATGTCTTTGTCTAAGACAAAGCAAAGGCCTTTGATATGGTCGGAATGGTCATGGGTGACAAAGACGGCGTTGATGTCATTTATGCCCTTTCCTATCTCTTTTAAGCCATCCAACAAGGTGGATTTGCATAATCCCATATCGAAAAGAAGAAGGGAATCTTCGTCATATACTAACGTCGCATTCCCTTTCGATCCGCTGCCCAAAGAAAGAAATTTAATCATTATATTCTTCCATGCTCTCGCTAAACATCTTGTCGGGTGTGGAGAAACGCTGCAATGATTTTTCAAAGAGCAAAGCGAATTTGCCAACCGAACCATCGCGGTGTTTGGCAAGGTTTATCTCAACCACCGACATATCGTATTTGTCGCGGTTATTGGCTTTGTTTTCGTAAACCATTTGCTTCAATTGATCGGTCTGGGACATAGGTTTGCCTTCGTTGCCGGCTTGATCTGGCTCGGTCTTGACGGGAGAAGGGGCCTTGTTTTTGTTTCCCCAGTCCGAACGATAAAGCAAAAGGATGGTGTCGGCGTTCTGCTCGATGGTGGAAGATTCTTTCAAGTTTCCGACTTCCGGCGAGGAATCGACCATGCCTTTTCCCGCCACATAAGTGCCTTTGTCCGCGTCTCTGTTTAACTGAGCGAGCAAAATAACGGGGATCTTAAGCCTTCTGGCCATTTCCTTTAGCTGCAAGGTGATCTCTCCAATCTGCAAGGTTCTCGATTCGTTGGCCTTGGTTATGGGGACTTGGATGATGTTTAAGAAGTCGATGAAAACGCCGGCCAATTTGCCTTTGCTGGATTCGGCGATCTTCTCGCATTTGGCGATTATTTCGCTTAAGGCCTGGTTCGGGGTGTCGTCGAAATAGATAGGGAGTTTGGATAACGTGTCCGCGGCGGAAAGGATTTTGGTTTCCTGGTCTTTGTTAATGTTGCCCAACTGAAGATCATCGGTCTTAACTGTGGATTGGGCGGAAATGATACGCCTCATGATCGAGGCGGCGCTCATTTCGCAAGAAAAGAAGGCCAAGGTTTTGCCTTTGCCGGTCAAGGACATAGCGCCATTGACCAACAAATTCAAAGCGAAGGCGGTCTTGCCCACGCCGCTTCTCGCGCCGATGATATTCAAAGTCTCGGGCTGCCAGCCATGAATCAAATCGTTCAAAGCCCTATAACCGGTATCCAATCCGGTAAGGCGTTTGTCGCTCAGTTTCCTTCTTTGCTGAAGGTCCAGCAAGAGTTCGTCGACGATCTCTTTGCTTTCTTTGAAAGACCCAACCGACCTATGGTTGGCTATATCGGTCATCTCGTTGACGGAGGTGCTCAAAAATTCCCCGATGTTATCCACTTTGCCGGAGACGAACTGATTCTTGGATTCGTCCATCTTCTCGAAGAATTTCCTCAAGGTGTAATAATCCCTGACCGTATTGATATAGAAATCCAAAGAGGAAGGGCTGACGTAAGTGTCGCTCAATTCGTTTAGATAGTCCGGCGAATTGCATTCGTCCCTCAATTGCATCGTTCCCAATTGGGCGTCGACGGAGACTATGTCCACCGGCTTCCCTTCTTTGATCAAAGTGCCGATGGCCCTAAAGACGTAAGCGTTTCTCTTATCGACGTAGGAGAAGGCTTCTTCGTTGAGCGAAGAGAAAACCCTGGCCGCGCATCTTTCATCGATCAATACGGCGCCCAACACGCTTCTCTCGGCATTCAATGATCCCTTCAAATCGTTAATCATCTCTATTCCTCCGAAACGTGGACGATGACTTCGCCTATGACTTCGCCGGCGATGCCTTTGTAAAGCTCGATTTTCAATCTGGTGATGCCGAAAGCGTTCACCTGGTCTTTGGTCAAGAATTTCCTTTTGTCGACGACGATGTTCCATTGGGCTTCGAGTCCTTCGACTATTTGCTTGGTGGAAATCGTTCCGCACATCCTGCCGTTATTTCCGGGTTTGGCTTTGAATTCCACTTGGATGTGTTCCAATTTGGCCTTAACGCCTTCCATTTCGGCTTTCAAAGCCTTTTGCCTGGCTTCTTCTTCGGCGTTGGCTTTCTTTAAGTTCTTTTGGTTTATCTCAGTGGCGGGGATGGCTATTTTTCTGGGGACGAGATAGTTGGTGGCGTAGCCATCCGAGGCTTCGATTATCTCGCCTTTCTTTCCCAAACGTTTGTCATCTACTAACAAAATGACTTTCATGTTATTTTTCCTCCCTTTCCTTAACGGACTGCCTGGCAGTGTCCAAATATTCGTTCAAAGTGAGCTCCAAAGTCCCCAAGACCCTAGAGAATTCCTGGTCTTTGAAGGATGCGGCCGAGGCGGTGAAATGGCCTCCGCCGCCCATCTTCTCGCAAAGGAGCTGGACGTTGACCGATCCATCGCTTCTGGCGGAGATATTGATGGTTTTCTCGTCTATTCTGCCGACCACGAAACAAGCGTTGACGCCCTTAAGCTGCATCAATTGGTTACCGACCTTGGCCAACGTAGACCTTTCGATGATATCTTCGTCGTTGGCCGTGCAATAAACGATGCCGTAATATGGCGTTTTCATCGTGGAGATGATGCTGGTTATCAAAGAATATTCTTCGAATTCGTCCTTTAGATAATCGTCGGCCAAGGAGTTGTCGGCCCCGTATTCCTTAAGGATTTCCGCGGCTTCGAAGGTACGCATGCCGGTGCTCTTGGATTTGAAGAAATTGGAATCCAAGAAGATGCCGGAAAGCATCAAGGTGGCGAACTTCGAATTCAAATCGATCTTCGGGTTGGCCGTGCCGTATTTGATCATCATGGCGATCAATTCCGAAGCCGACGAAGCGGAAGGCTCGATATAAGACAAAGCCGGATGCTCGACGAATTCAGAGGCTCTTCTATGATGGTCGATGACCACGACTTTGCTGGCTTTTTCCAATAATTTCGGGCAAATGGTGATGGATGGTCTCGAAACGTCGACCACGACCAGCAAAGCGGAGTTTCTGATTTCGCTCAAAACCTCGGTCGGGGTGATGGTGATCTGATCTGCCTTTTCTTTCGGGAATGAATCCTGGAAGGCTATGCGGGTCTTTTTCTCGGCCAGTTTCGGAGAATAAACCATGCGGCATCTCTTTCCGCAATGCTCGGCCATGGCCATTATTCCCAAGCAAGATCCCAAAGCGTCCATGTCCATGTCCATATGGCCCATGACGAAGACTTCGGTAGATGTCCTTATCAAGCTCATCAAAGAGTCGGAAACGGTACGGACTTTGACTTTGGAAGTGTTTTCCACCGCCGAAGATTTGCCGCCGAAGAATATGAGTTCCTCGCCATAAGGGGAAACGACGACTTGGTCGCCGCCGCGGGACAAAGCGACGTTGACGGCAGAAGAAGCCATTTCGTTCAGCTTTCCGACCTCTGGGAAGTTATGGGCGAAGCCGATGGAAAGGGTAAGAGGGTGATCCATCTGCTTCAAGGCGGCGTGCGTCCTTTCGAGGATGGAGAAGTTGTCCTTCATCATCTTGTCCAAGGAAGCGTGGTTGCAAACGGCGAAATAAGCGTCGTTCCTAACGCGTCTAAGCAAAACGCCGAAGGAACGGAAATAATCGGTTATCAAAGCTCTGACATCGGCGATCATATCCGCCAATTCGTCGGTTTCGGAAGCGATATCGTCGAAATTGTCGATCATGACCATGCCGATGCAAAGGGCTTGCTCTTCGTTATAGCGATGCAAATTGTCGTAATCCGTGCAGTCTCTGAGGAAGAAGACGCGGGGTTCGGCTAAATATTTGACTTCGTAGTTGCGGCCTTTTTCATCTATTTTCACGGTCTTATTGGCCGGGGCGTTCATCAACTCCGACAATTCCGGATGCCAAGAGAAAACGTTGGTGTCTAGCAACTCCATCTGCCTTTGGGCGAATAGGCTGTTTTGCCAAAGGATGTTGCCGTTATCGTCGGTCGCCAAAATGCCGACTCCGCCGAAAATGAAAGCCTCTTGGATTTCGTTTCCGATAACGTCGGATATCTCTTCGTCGGTGCGATGTCTGATTTTGTGTATTTGGGCTAACGAAGCCAAGGCGGCGATGGCGTCGACGAAAATGACGACGGCCAAGATTATCAAAAGCTCCGTCTCGTCGAACCAGCTGTTGAAGTCGGCCCAATTGAATATGTGGAATAATGTGATGAGCACGCCAAGGACAACCTCGGTGAGGATGATTACGAAGGCGGCGATTCTGATGCGCTTAAGTAGTTTGTTCATGGCTCATATTATAGCCAAATAAAAGGCTATAAAACAAAACAAACCTTCTACACCTTCCCTTTTTAGGGAAAGGAGCAAAAGAAAAAAGAGCCAAAAAGCGATAGGTTTCGCACGGAAAACGTGTAGAAAGTCCATTATCTTTCGTTTAAGTGTGAAAAATCCTTTTCCAGCAAGTATCATATCTAAGGTAGCGGAAGGGGGACGGTTCAAATGAAGAGCAAAACAAAGTCCTTATCGTTGATTTTTATAGCCTTGTCCTTAATTTCTTGCGACATCAACAACAGCTCCAGCAACGATTTCGAGCCGTCTACCATCACTTTGTATTCCATAAACGATTTCCATGGGGCGATAGTCCAAAACTCCTCCGAAGGAGAAATGGGATTGCTTAGCCTCGGCTCGTATTTGATGAAACAAAAAGAAAACGACAACACCCTTTTGGTAAATTCCGGCGACATGTTCCAAGGTTCGTTGGAATCGAATTATACCTATGGGAAGTTCTTAACCGATGCGATGGATATAATCGGATTCGACGCCTTTACGTTGGGGAACCACGAATTCGATTGGGGAATGGAAAACCTCGCCTCTTTGAGGGCCAGGAACGAATATGAATATAAGACTCCTTGGTTGTCTTCGAATATTTATTATTGGGACGACAATAATAAAACCGCGACCGCCGAGAGAGTCACCAACCTCGGCGATTTATATAGCACCCAAGTGTTGGAAAACGGACTGAAGATAGGATTCATCGGTTCCATAGGAAGCGATCAATGGACTTCCATAACCTCCGAATACGTAAAAAACATAACGTTTGTCGATCCGATAGAAATCATCAAGGATGTGTCGGACACTTTGAAAACGAAAGAGAAATGCGATTTGGTGTTCTTGACCTATCACGGAAGCCAAGACCAATTGTTGGGCCAAGGGATTACCGAAATTTCACCGGTTTCAAAGAAAAAATACGTAGACCAGGTCTTTTGCGGCCACACCCACACCAACGAATACGCCAGAGAAAACGGGGTGTTGTTCACCCAAAATAGCTCCAATGGAATAGACATATCCAAAATAACTTTGAATATAGGGTCGGACAAAACGGTTGCCTCGTCCGTCAGAGGCACCCTCAACTGGTATAGCGTGGTGAGCAACATAGGAACGAATTACGATGCCAAATTGAAAGCCTGTTACGACGAATATATGGAAGAACCCACCAAGATAGGGGCCGAAACGCTCGCAACCTTATCCGGCGATTTCGGATCCGATTTCGCCAACGTCGTAGCCGACGCCATCTTAAACGAAGCCATTTCCGAAGGGCATAATCCCATATTGGCCATGACCAACAAATTGAGGTCTTATCCGGAAAACGGGACTTTGACTTATGCGAACTTGATGAAAGCCATTCCCTTCGAAAACTCCATCGTGATATGCAAAGTCAAAGGGTCGGATATATTAAACGAAGCCAAATACAACAATTTCATATCCATAAATCCTTCGTTTACCGGGAAGGTCAGCCGTTATTCGACTTATGAAATCGCGGTGATCGACTATCTCGCTTACCATATGAGCGTTGACCACGAATATAATTATTTCCCTTCGTTAAACGAAGTTGGAAAGCTAAAGAAAAACGGCGAAATATACAACTTCAGGGACATAACCGCGGCGTATTTGAAAGAAAAAGGAGCGATTTCCGCTTCATCGTATTCCAGCAGCTTGAGCCAATTCAACGCAAATAGCCTATAAATAGATAGGAAATCCGTTATTTCTCGCTTTTTGATGATATTCTATTAAATATAAATTATGGCTAAGAACGAATTCAGCGAAAACGAGGTCCCTTCCGTTCAGAGCGTGACGGAATTTAACTCCGCGGAAAACGAATTCAACCCCACCGAGGGAGAATCTTCTTCCTCTTCTTCCTCTTCGGCGTATTCGATATCCAAGACCAGCATAATGGACGTCACGAAAGTGTTTTTGGCATCCTTTTTGGTGGCTGGGACGGTAACCCTGACATGGGGTTGCTCTTCGGATGACGAAGATTCGTCTGGGGAAGAGAACGCTTCTTCCATAACGACGAAGGCGAAAGAGATTAATATCCCTTCGTATTTCGAAAAAGAATATGAAGCGAAAGAAGTTGATCTTAGCGAAGCAATGACAATCTATTTGGAGGCAAAGATATGAAATTCAAACTAAAAGGCAAACTCAAGGTAAGCGACATATTCTTGTTGATATTCGCCATCCTTTCCATCTTGGGAATCATCTTCGATAGCGACATCTCGGCTTGGATAGCCTCGATAGGCGAGACTGGAAATAAGTTCGCGGATGGAATAGTGGCCCGCTTGGAAGAGATAATAACCAGCGCGGAAATAGTCATATTGGCGGCCTTCATCCTCAGATTGATCACTTTATTCAGCGTTTTGGGATTCAAGCACAACGCCAAGATGCTAACCATCATGTCGATGCTAACCTCCATATTGAAATGGATCGTGATCTTCATAATCGTCATGCTCGTCTTGTCCTTATTGGGCGTCGATACCAAGACATTATTGGCCAGCGCCGGAATCTTGACCTTGGTCATAGGCCTTGGCGCGCAGTCTTTGATCGCCGACATCTTGGCCGGATTCTTCTTGGTCTTTGAAGGAGGATACGAAGTCGGGGATATCGTCACAATCGACGGCTGGCGCGGAACGGTTCAAGACATCGGCATCCGCGTCACCAGACTCATCGATGCCGGCGGAAACATCAAAACCATCAATAACAGCGACGTCAAAAACGTCATTAACCAAACCACCAACTTATCCGTTGCCAAAGTCTATATGTCCATCGACTACAGCGAATCTCTGGAAAAGGTGGAAAAGGTCATCAACGACAACCTTCTGCGCATCGCGGAAAACGTCAAAGGCATCGTGGAAACGCCGGTATACAAGGGCGTTAGCGAATTGACCTCCTCCAGCGTCAACCTCTTCATCTTGGCCAAATGCAAAGAAGAAGACATCTACCAAGTGCAACGCGACATGACCAGGGAATTGTATTTGATATTCAACGAGAACAACATCAATATCCCATTCAACCAGGTTGTCATATCCAACCGCGGAAAGGGAAGAAACCAACACGAATAAAAAGAAAGCCGAGCGATTGCTCGGCCCTTTTTAAGCTGAAGTTTAGAACTTTTCGACGTAAGTGTAGTTCTTCAAATTGATATTCTTGACGACTTTGCTGTTGTATTTGATGCTCTGGGAATAAGAGGACTTATATTCGTTTTCGCCATAGGTCAATTTGGCGTTGGTGGAAACTTTGGATAAGAGGTTGTTCTTCCATTCGACTCTGGAATCTCCGCTGACGGAAACGGAACCGGAAGTCCAGCTCGCGCTATTGGTGACATTCATCGCGACTCCGAAAGTAGAGGAGGAGCTGGTGAAGTATTTGACGGTATAGCTGGAAGAGATAGCGAGTCCGACGCCGAATCCGCTGAAAACGGAGTTCATGGAACCTTCGAGATCATCGTTGTTGGCGATGTCTTCCAATATGTCTTTGGCATCGATGGCGATGTCTTGGGCCTCTTCGATGACATAGTTCATGTCCTCGATTTGATCTTCGACGATGGCGTCATATTTGGTGGTGTCGGCGCTGATCTTGGTATAAACCTTCTCGCCATTTACTTCGCCTGCCATAACGAAGCCTTCGGTAGAGTCGATGAACGCATAGACTTTCTTCTTCGCCGTTTTCGTATTCTCGCCAACGACTTTGTTCCATTCATATTCGTAATAAACGAATTTGTTTTCGAGGTCGACGCCATATTCGAATTTGGCAGTCCTGGAAGAGGAAGTGGCCAAAACCAACGAATATTCGATTGTGCCCTTCATGGATTTGTAGGTCGTGGTTTCTTGGGCGGTCTGGATGTTTTGAGCTTTGACTTGCGCTTCTTCTTTGGATATTTCTTTGTCGCAAGAAGTCAAAAGCAACATCGGGATGAATGATAAGACTAACAATTTTTTGTTTTTCATAAATTTCTCCTTGTTTGCGTTAATATGATATCCATAAAGTGGATAAATATCCAAAATTACCGTAAACTTTCTACAACTGTGAGAGGTAAGTTATGTTCTTATTTGATTCAGAAGTCAATGACGTCAGCCAGCTGATCGATTTCAGCAACCCGCTGCACATCGCCATCTTGGTGGTCGCGGCCTTGATCATCTTGGTCTCGATTTGGGCTTTGGGGGTCTCGATTTATTTGGCCATCAAGTACGTCAGCTTCAACAAGAAGCAAAATTCCGCCGGCTTGACCGGTGAATCCGTCGCCAGGAAAATCTTGGATGACAACGATTTGAGAAACATCAAAGTGAGCCAAACGGGTTCCTTGTTGTTCGGAAATTCCTATTCCCATTATTTCCATAAGATAAGGCTTCGTAGGAGAACCTGGCAAAAGACTTCGGTTTCTTCTATGGCCATGGCCACCCAGAAATCGATGTTGGCCATAATGGACAAAGAGGGAGACAAGGATATGCGCACTCGCGTCATCCTCACCCCTATCGCCTTTTTCGGACCTTTGGCCTTCGTCCCGATGATCATAATCGGCTTGTTGCTTGATATCTTCGTCTTCAAGTCATCCTCGGGAATATGCACCGCCATATTCACCGGGCTTGGATTCTTGTTCTATCTCGTTAGCTTCATCCTTCAGATATTCGAATTGAGGACAGAGAAGAAAGCCCAAGAGAAAGCGTACGATTTAGCCAGAAAAGAAGGCTTGGCCAACGAAGAAGAGATTGAAATGATGAAAAAGCTGTTTAAGCTCTACAACATCGAATACATCAATAACATCATCTTGGCCATGCTCGAAATCATTTGGAGGATATTGATGTTCGTCGCGGACATCAAAGGTTCGAAATCTTTGTCCAAAAACTGAAGATATATTGTTATCAGCAAATGGAAAAACGCCTCTTTCCGGAGCGAACCGGGAAGAGGCGTTTTAATTAACGCATTCGTTTCAACAAGGCCGAAAATTGATCGGATATCGAATAAATCAACAATTAAAATTTATTAGTCGACCTTGTTATAGCTTTTGTAATCGACGTTCTTGACGACTTTTACGTTGTATTTGTAC
>CAVIYC010000004.1:0-18803 GCA_963647095.1 Oscillospiraceae bacterium
GGGTCGGTTTGCCCATAGACTCTGCCGCCGCATTTTTCGCCTCTTTCCTCAGCGGCCAAGAACGAATCGAGGTACTTTAGGGAAGAATCGGTGAACAATTGGTTTTTGGAATAGGCTTGCTCGACGCATTCGAGGTTATAAAGCCTCCAGGAATTCGGATGGTTCTCATCGGAAGCGGAAGTCTTGTACCAAACGAAGGCCAAAGCGCGGGAACCGGAAGAATCTTTGGTTCCGTAAGCGTCGGCGTCGCAAACCAAGCAGAAGTCCACCGCGCTTTCGAACACCGAAGCCATCCACTTGGAGGCTTTCACACCCCACGCTTCGACTTTGGCGGTGGATTCAGGGGTGTTGATGCCCAAGAAACGGACCTTGTAATAAGTGCCGTCGATAGTGGTGAAGTTGGCGGTGTCTCCATCGGTGACGCTCACCAAGGTGGCTTTGCCGTAGTTCACGCCATGGGTATTCTCGACGTCGAAATTGGTGGTCGCATACGTGTCTTCGTAGGCGAATTTGAGTTTGTCGGTCTCGGGAGTGGTGTATAAAGCGTTGGTGTCGGTTATATCCGGGCAAGTTGAGTCATCGCATCCGGCCAGTACTCCGCCCAAAAGGGTCAGAGACATCAGGAACCCGACTAATTTGTAGCTGTTTTTCATTTGCGTATGTAATCCTTTAAATCACTGTTGTTGAAATAATAGTCAACCACCTCTTGAGGGGTGTATTGAACGCCGGA
This sequence comes from Oscillospiraceae bacterium, assembly GCA_963647095.1. Classification (GTDB taxonomy): domain Bacteria; phylum Bacillota_I; class Bacilli_A; order RFN20; family CAG-826; genus UBA4951. The sequence goes on from CAVIYC010000004.1 coordinate 731, forward strand.
TTCCCCGCCGATGAACAATAAGCTCATGGCAGAAGAAACGGCCGTACGGATGGTCGAAGATCCGGCGAATCCCGGGTCGACGAACTTGGTCCAAGAAGAGGAATCGTTGAGGTAATAATCGGAATTGACCTTGGCCACGTAATATTTCAAAGCCTGAACGGTCGAGACGTCGCCCTCGGCGGTTTCGGGATTGTTTATGGTCAAGAATTCCTGGTATTCATCGGAATTCTGGGCGTATTCGCAAGAAGGATAATAAGAGCTTCTGGAAGCAAATAAGCCATTTTGGTATTTGGCCAAGAATTTCAGCAATTTCCAGCAAGCGACTCTTTGAGCCACCGTGCCAACGTCCATCAAAATGAGGTTGGTGCCTTGGGAGATGACGTATTTGTTGTCGGCGTCCTTATAGGGGATCGGAGCGACTCCGACGTCGAAGGAACTGGTTCCGCTGTTGGCAGAGCCGGCGGACGAGCCGATGGTCATGAAGGTTTGCCAGTTCTTGAAATATTCGGAAGAGTATTTGGTCGTTCCGCCATATTCGGCCGGAATGCCCATTCCGCTCTCGTCATGAAGCGCCTTCATGTAGGTCAAAGCGTCGATGGTCTTCTGATTGTTGAAGGCCATATAGCCTTTTCTGGTATCGGGGTCGTATTCGGTGTAGGTTCCGCCCCATTGGCGAATGGCGGTGATGAAGAAGTTGGCCTGAGAATCGTACATGAACGGGAACATGGTGTCTTCGGTCAAAGTGGTGAAGTTCAAAACGGTCGAAACTCCGGCTGGAACGTCCATCGCCTTTTCGTAAAGCTCTCCATCGCTTCCCAAGATCTTGCCGTACATGTTTTTGCTCTTCATGAGGGCGATTATGGCATTCGAAACGGTTTTGACGTCATCCCAAGTCTCGGGGACTTTGATGGTGGAATCCTGAGCGGAAGCCCAATCAAAGAATGTCTTGTTGTAATACATGACCTCGGTCGATTTGTTGAAAGGAATGCCCAAGGTGTAGAAGCCAGAGCCGTCTTCTTTCTTTTCTATCGACTGGTTTTCGACCATGTAGTCGGAATAGAAATCTTCGGCTTTGAAGTCATCGTCGCCGTCATTTTCCAAATAATAATCCAAGCGAAGGATGGAGTCGCTTTCGACATATCCCGCCATATGGTCGGGATAAGCCAAGGTGATTCCGGGGATCTTCCCCTTGCTGGCGCCTAAATCGATGGCTTTTTGCAAGTTGTCATAGCCGCCTTTGGCTTCAAGTTCGACCGTGATTCCGGTTTCTTCCTGGAAGATGTCGACCACTTCCTCGAGATATCCACCCATATCGGAACCAAAGGGGTGCCACATTTGGATTTTGGTCCCTTTGGTATCGATAGTGAAATCGAGGTCATACGGATTTACTTTGGTGGTATTGCAACCGGACAAAGAAATCGCAGAGCCAAGCAACGGCAAGAGGACCAATAATTTCGTTTTTTTCATAGTAAGGTCCCTCCTAAATTAGCTGCGGACGTAAGCAGAGATGTTTTGATAAGATTCGTCGAGAATGGTGTCGATGGAAACATCTTGTTCCAATAAGACGCGGGAGATGACGGTACCGACTTCCGTGCGGATGTTGGAAGAGCCGTTGAATCCGGGATCGACGAATTTGTGCCAGCCGGAATTGTCGGCGTCATAGACGTTCGAGTTGACTCTGGCGGCCTTCTTCTTGTTGGCGTCATTTGCGTCCTCCGCATCGGAATTCAGGAATTCCTGATAGGAGGTGGAATTGTAAGCGGACTTGGTGGCGGGGAAGTAACCGGTCAAGGCGCAGAAGAGACCATTGGCTTCGCCGGTGGTTAAATACTTCAAGGCTTTCCAAGAAGCCAAGACTTCCTTGTCGCTTCCCTTGTTCAACATGGCCAAGTTGGTTCCCTGGGAGATGACGTATTTATGGTCTTCGTCTTTATAAGGAACGTGGGAGACGCCGGAAGTGCTCAAGAAGGTGCCACTGGTGTAGTGGGTCAAGCCCGCGGAAGAGCCGATATTCATCATGCACTGATAGTTCTTGTAGTAATCAGAGCAATAAAGCGAGGTTCCGCCGAAGGAATCAGGGATGGCCAAGATATGGGCTTGGTTCAATTCGCGCATATATTGAAGCATCTCTTTGCAGGTGTCGTTGTTATAAAGGGCATAGCCCATTCCTGTCTCATGGTCGACTTCGGTATAATCTCCGCCCCATTGACGCAAGCTGGAGATGAAGAGGTTCGGAGTGGAGTCGTAACCCAAGAAATAGAAGGTCTCGGCGGTCGCGCCCGTGAGGTTGGCCAAGACATTCACGCCATCTGGCAAATCGGTGAGTTTGTCGTACGAATTTCCGTCGGTTCCCAAGACTTTTTGGAAAAACGGTGTTAATTTCTCAACGGCGATTTTGCCATAAGTTTTGACTTCGTCCCAAGTTTCGGGGACTTTCTCAATGCCCCAGCCCTTGACGATGGAAGAATTGAAGAAATCTTCGTTATAAACGAGAACCTCGGTGGATTTGTTGAACGGAACGCCTAAGGTGTATGGGGTTCCGTCTTCCTTGTTGTATTCGAGCTGTTGGTTCTCTTCCATATAAGAAGGATAGATGTCGTTCATGAACGCTTCGCCTTCGGCATCGTCTTTGAAATACGGATCCAAACGAAGTTGCATGTTCGAGTTGATATAGGAAGCGAAGTGGTCGGGATATCCGACGACCAAGTTCGGATAAGTGCGACGTCCGGCGCCCAAGTTGACGGCTTTTTGGAGGTTGTCGTATCCGCCTTTGGTGACGTGGTTGACGGTAACGCCCAAGTCAGTCGAGAGATCAGGCAAAATCTGGTCTTCGAGATAACCGGTGATGTCCGAGCCGAAACCGGTCCAGAATTCGATGCTGGTGCCTTTGACGTCGGCGTCCATGTCGACCGGGCGTTCCGGATCGAGAGCCGTGGTGTTGCAGCTAGCCAATGCCAAAGCAAGCAACGTTCCGCCGGCCAAGAATGTGAATTTGTTCTTTTTCATATTGTTTTTCCTTTATTCTTTTTTTGATTAGCCTTTGATGCCCGAACGGGAGATTCCGCGCATGATGTATTTGCGGAAAATCAAGAAGAAGATAAACAACGGAGTGGTAACGACCACCGAACCGGCGATCTTGACGGTGTCATAGGACACTTCGCCGTCGGTAGAGGTGAACAAGCTCATAAGGCCGTTGGAGACCAATTTCATGGACCAGCCAAAGACCGAGTTGTTGCCCGACGCTACCAAATTAGGCCAGATATAGGAGTTCCAGGCGCCCATGAGCGACAATATCATGATGGTGATGATCGTCGGCATGGCGATTGGAATCATTACTTTCCAAAGGTAGGCGAAGTGTCCATAGCCGTCCACTTTGGCGGCCAAGAACAATTCGTTAGGAATCTGTTGGAAAGTCTGCCTCAAATAGAATATATAGAAGACCGACACGCCATGGACGAATATCAATGACGCGTAAGTGTTTTCCCAGTTCAATCCCATGACGGTCTGGTAGTTGGTGATGACCATCATTTCGCCCGGAATCATCATGGTTCCAAGGAGAATGGTGAACAACAGGTTTTTGCCCTTGAAGTTGCAACGGGCGAAAGCGAAGGAAGCCAATATCGTCGTGATCAAGGTGAAGAAAGTGCCGATTATGGAAACATAAAGGGTATTTCCATAATAGAGGCCGAAGTTGATGCTTTGGCCCGAGGCGCTCTTATAAGTGAATACGGCGATGAAGTTATATAAGGAATAGTTGGCGGTCCCCGTCATTTCGTTCGTAATGGGAGGGATGACATGGAAAATGTTGTTGATGTTGTCGTAATTGTAGTTCGATGGATCGCGGAAAGACGTGATGACCATGAACACGAACGGAATGAGAATGAACAAGCCGATGATGGAAAGGAAAAGGTAGACGAGGATCTGTCCGATGGTTTTGGAGGCTTTGTATCTCCTCATTTGCGCCGGAGTGGCGAAATACATCTCATGGGCCATATCAATACACCACCTTTCTCTTGCTGACCTGCATCTGAACGAGGGTGATCAACAATATGATGACGAGCAAGACGAACGAAGCCGCGGCGGCGACGCCGGTCTTGGTCGAGTCTTGCATCGTGACGTATATGTAGCCGACGACCGTCTCCCAATATTTCTGGGTCGAGCCGCCGAAGTTATAGGCACCGCCGCCGAACAAGGCGATTATCTGAGTGTAGCTCTTGAAGGCGCCGATGAAGGAAGTGATGGTTATATATAGGATTTGAGGGGAAAGCAAAGGAACGGTTATCCTAGCGAATATGGTGCTTCTGGAAGCGCCGTCGATCTTTGCGGCATCGTAATATTGGTTGTCGATCGAAGCCAAGCCCGATTCGAAGACCAAGATCTTGAAGGCCAAGCCGTTCCAAATGGCGTAGATGATGATGGGGACCAACATCGAGGCCTTTGGAGCCGAGGCGGTGAGCCAGGCTTGGGTCTCTACTCCGAATATGCTCAAGAAGCGGTTGAATAAGCCCGCCCCGGAGGAGGAGAAGATCAATTTGAAGACCATGCCCAACGCGATGGTGTTGGTGACATACGGCAAGAAGAACACGGTCTGGAAGAATCCCTTCAAAGGCTTGATGGAATTTAGGAATACCGCGATCAATAAGCCGATGATGATGGTCAAAGGAACGGATATGGCGACGATGATCGCCGTATTGGCCAAGGAATTGAGGAATTCCGAGGAGGTCAATACGGTAACGTAGTTGCCTATACCCCAATAAGGCTTGGTGGCGCTGCGCGGATTCGACAAAGCCGCGAAATAGTTGGTCAAAGCAAAGGAGCTATTGGAACCAGCCATGAATTTGAAGTCCACGATCCAAGAGATCAAGAAAGTGTTGATGATCGGATAAATCATGAACAAGAGCAAGAAGAATAAAGCCGGAATCAAGGCGATCCAAGCCTTCGCCCATTCGGGGAGCTGGACTTTGGAGGCTTTGCGGGTAGTCAGGGTCTGATGGAGGATGACTTCAGTCGAGGCTGAAAGCTGCTCCTCGCTCGGACGAGCTCTCCAGTAAGCCAATTCCGTGGCGATTTTGGATTTATTCGCCGGCATTATTTCAACCTCTCTCCGCCTTCCTCGAAGACATAGAAGCGCTTGGCGGCGAACTTGGCGGATGAGGCGGAGCCGATGGCTTCGCTTTCTTCGCTAGGGACGATGATGCGCAATTTGGCATCGGAATTTCCGCTGACGTTGCCGATGACGGAAATGTCGCGGCCGATGTGCTGAATCATATCGATGTCGACAGCAAGGATGTTCTTGCTGGTCTTTTTGATATTGGAAGTGAAGTGCTCGGGACGGATGCCGACGAACACTTTGCGGTCCTCTTTGGTTTCGATATGGGTCGGATAGGCAAGCTTGGCGACTTCCGGGTTTTCCTCTCTGTCGGGAGGCAAGATTTCCTTGCCCCTGGAATCGTATTGCTTTTCCGGTTCTTCGTAGACGACCTTTTCGTAGGATTTCTGATAAATGGGGTCGTCGTCGAAAAGCTCGCCGTTGATATAAAGCTTTCCGCCTTGGATCTCGCCTTCGACGATGTTGATGGCGGGGTTGCCCAAGAATTTGGCGACGAACATGTTGACCGGTTCGTTGTAAACGTATTGAGGTTCGCCGATTTGCTGGATGATGCCGGCTTTCATGACGACGATGGTGTCGGAGATGGACATGGCCTCTTCTTGGTCGTGGGTAACGAAGACCGTGGTGATGCCAGTGGATCTTTGGATGCGTTTGATCTCTTCACGAGTCTGCAAACGCAAACGGGCGTCCAAGTTGGACAAAGGTTCGTCGAGAAGCAAAACGGAAGGCTTCTTGACCAAGGCGCGGGCGATGGCGACGCGCTGTTGTTGGCCACCGGACAATTCTTTCGGTTTGCGAGCCAAATACGGTTCGATGTCGACGACTCTGGCGTTTTCGTGGATCAAGGCGTCTTTGTCGGCTTTGGACAAGCGTTTCTTGTTGACGATTTTGGCCGCGGCGGGATCCGAGGCTTTCAATTCCTCGAAGGCTTTCTTGGCTTCTTCAAAGGCTACTTGGGCATCGGCCACGCGAGCTTCTTTTTCGGCTCGTAAGGCATCGGCGTTGTCAATCAAGTCCTGATTGGCTTCGAATTCTTCTTCCAAGGCGCGAACGGTCTTGCCTTGGTCTTTCTTGCGCTCGATCATAGCCGGCAAATTCGGCTGGCGAGCCAAAGCTTTTTTGAGTTCGGCTTCAAAGCTCTTTAGATCGGCTTCGGCGGATTTCAGCTCGTCTTTCTGGTTTCCATAGGCGCCAGGCAAACGAACGTTGTCCAACGGGAACGAAATGTTTTGGTAGACGGTGAAGTGCGGATATAGGGCGTAGTTTTGGAAAACCAAGCCGATTCCGCGGTTCTCTGGTGGAACGTTGGTGACTTCTTCGCTGCCGAAGTAGATGTGTCCGCCGCTTTGCTTATGCAAGCCGGCGATCATGTACAAGGTAGTGGATTTGCCACAGCCAGAAGGACCTAAAAGACCGACGAGTTTCCCGTCGGGGATGGTCAAATCAAATTTGTTGACGGCCGTCACTCGGGAACCCTTTTTCCCAGTGCGGCTGTCAAACACCTTTGTAAGACCTTCGATTCTTACTTCCATGCTTTTCCTCCCGTGCTTTACAGCACAGTCCTTTTTAATACGTACTATAGTGTATCAAAGTAGCCCCCTTCACCACAAGGCAATAAAACAGAAGTTTACGTAGTAATAGGGATGAATAAAGGTTCAAAAAGAAAAGAAAAATCAACCTCGTTAAGCTAAAACTTGTCGGAGGTTGATTATTTGACGTTTTTCCATTTGGCCCTCTCTTCTTCTTCGAGGGCTTTCTTTCCTTCTTCGATTTCTTTTTCGGCGTGTTCCATTCTTTCTTTGTAGAAACGCTCGCCGGCCTCTTGGGTAGTGATATCGTCATAGAAGACGGAGTCTCTTTCGTTGATGACGATCGTTCCGGCAATCATGTCATGAACGGCTTTCTTGTCTTTGGTGAAAAGGGAACAAAGATAAGAAGCGAACGCCCCCAAAGATATAGCGGATACGCTATAAACGAGCGGGAGGAACAAAACCAAGATCACGATAAGCAATATTGGGGGCAAAGACCTAAGCAAAATCTGGGTTTTCCTTATTTTGAAGCCATATTTGTTCACCAAGCAAAGGTGAAATATTTTCTTGGCCATGGTCTCTCCGTTTCTGAAGCAAACGGGGATTATCGTATAAACGATCAACAAGGCCACCGGTATGGATATCGAAAGAGGGTAGATGAGATTATAGGCCGTCATCTTGTTGAAGTCCGTTTGGAAGAACGGCTGATTGAACAAATCTTGCAGGGCGTTGTAATAAACAGACCTAGCTTCGGAAGAACAATAAAACCTCAGCAATTTGACTTTGGCCTCATCCGTCAATTTGTCGTTTTCATACAAAGAAGACGCAGGAACTCCAATCAAATCGTAATTTGTCTGGCCATCCACCGTTTGATATTCCCAAAGGACGCAATCCTTGGAAGGCTCTAATATGCCATTCAATTCGTCTTCGGCATAAAGGGCTTTTTCGTCTTTCAAGCCAAGGACGAACACGTTGTACCAATAATTGTCGTATTTGATCGATTCGTTAACTTCCGGAAGATAAACGAGGTAATAGTTGGTCATTATCTCTTCGTAGCGCTCGTAGCTGCTATAGTCTTCGTAAGTGGCCAAATCCCCGTCTTCGTTTTCGTAATACAAACCGGAATTGACTTGATAATCATGCAAAGAAGAAGTCAGGTTCTTCCCGGTTTTGCTGTCCATGAAAGCCAATTGGACGAGGGCGAAAACCCCCAAACCCAAAAAGCAGGCCACCAAGAAATCGATGAAGGCCGCCAAGGTCCTATAACCGATTCCGGCGTGGACTATCTTATGCATTCTCTGTCTCCTCTGAAGCTTTCTTGGGCTTTTTTATCATCAAATCTTCTTCTTTTATCACCACCGAGGAAGCGATGTAATCATGTAGGCAACGGCGGTATTTGGTGAAAACCATCAACGCGGAGCTAACTAGCAACACCAAAATCACGGTAGTGAGCGAAACGACCAAATCATTGAGGATAACGGCGATCAAAGAAGTTATGACAAAGGGAATGGTTCTAAGCGAAACCTTCCATTTTTCTTGGGCCACGCCTGTTTTTGCGTCCGCCACCGCCAACTTCATGAATTTCTTTCCCAAAGTCTGTCCTGGGACGTTGGTAATGGGGATGATGAAATAGAAAATCAAAAACGGAACATACAACGCTATCGATTCGACGACGATATAGCCTTTGTTCAACGTCGCTTGGGCTTCTTTGTAATAGGGCCTGGACATCAATTTGTCTTGAGCCGCGCTATAAGCGTCGCGGTAAAAAGAAAGGAGGCTGGTCTCGGCTTCTTTGGTAAGCTCGCCGCTTTCGCCATATAAAGAATCCTTCAATACGCCGAGTTCGTTTAGCAAAGAATTGCCGTCCGCGTCCTTTTGATAATCGTAATAAGAAGAATGGTTTATATATTCGTCGGATTCCGGCAAACCGAGGATGTTTTTGTTATAATCCGCGACACTAAAATTAAGCGGTTCTGGGTTATTTTCGTTATTTCCGGATTCATAATCCAAATAATAGAACTTAACCGCCTTCTCGTAATCGATATAAGATTCGGAAGAAATATCGCTTACCGCGCCGTTTTCATCTTGATAAACCAAACCGGAATCGATCTGGTAATCGCTCATTTTCGCTTGGGCGTCCCTAGAACCCATGACATCGATCAAGGTCGTGAATTTATTGGTCGAAAGCAGGAAGAATATCAAAAAGAAGGAGCCGATGAAAAAAGCCATATCGGTGACGCAAGCCGCCATACGCAAAAGAAAAGGGGCCAACCTATATCCTTCGTCGGCGATGACGTCTCCTTTTCTAACGAATGACATCTTCGGCATCATTCATCCTCTTTTTCGTCGTCCAGGGACAAATCGTCCGAGTCATTATTCATCAACATATTCGCGTCGATAATCGATTTTTCTTTCAATATGGCATTGGAATCGACGACTTTGACGACTTCGTCATTATTGGTTTGAACGAAATCGTTGTCTTCCTGAAATTGAGCGGCTTCCGCGTCGTTTTTGAATATTTTGGTCTTCTTTTTGTCGCAGAATAACGTCCCGCACAATCTGTCTTCCAAAGTCCTGAACATTCCGGTTTTGTCCCTCAAAGCGAAAGCGAAATCCACGAACAACAAGACTATCACTCCCATTAAGGCAAACATCCTATAAGCGCTCGGAACGAACACGAACGGGCATAGGCAAACAACCGTCACCCAAGGATGGAGGAACCTTTGCCAAACATTTATCCTCGCGCCGTTCTTTTTGACTATTCCGGTCGAAGTGACCAAATTGCCCAAGGTTTCTCCGTTCGGGGTCACAAAAGGCACCAAAAGGAAGAAGAAAGCCAAGGGAATGGAAAAGGACACGGCGTTTATGATCCAAGCGACGCGCACATAAGCTTTATTGATTGGCTGCAAATAGCTTTGCGAAGCCAATAGGCTCGCGGCGTCATAGAAAATCCCGCCGACATTCGACGAATCGCTGGTATCCAAGAACAATTTGTAATATTTGGTCAAAGTCTCTTTGTCGGAAACGGAAACGAGGGATTTATAAGCCTCCGCCACCACCGGCTTGGCGTTGATATCCACTTCGCTCCCATCCGTGCTCCAAGCGTATTCCCAATAACCGTTTTGAGAGGTATAGGTGGCTTTGTTTTCTTTATCAATCGCCTCTAAATCGCTAGGAAGTCCCATTATTTCGGTGCAGAAGTAATAAGGCGTGTAATAATCTTTGGCCTTAACGCCATTCACGTCGTCTATGTGTCCGTTGTTCGGCAAGAAGTCCGTATAGAAAAGATAAGAGGCGTCCAAATACAATTCATATCCCGCTTTGGCCTGAGTGGAAGAAGGCTCGACGTTATAGGAAAGCTCATTGTAGGTTTTGCCCCAAGTCCCATCCTCGTTTTTGTCCACTTCGACCAAATGAGAAGTCCCATAGAATTCCATGGCTTGCTGCCATAATTCCTCGCCTTTCAAAGAGACATACAAATCTTTGTTTCCCCAAAAGAAAAACAGGACGAATCCGATGATTGCCGCCATCACGAAATCGATGGCAAAAGCCAAGAATCTCTTGGTGGGCATGGCTAAAGTGACGTTCTTTGGTGCATTCATGCCCTTATCATAAGATAAGAGGGGGATTAAGGCAAAGAAAAAGGCACGCTTGCGCGTGCCATTTGTTTCATTAAAGAGAATTAATGAAGGATGTCGCTGACGGTGCCAGCACCGACGGTACGGCCACCCTCACGGATGGAGAACTTGGTGCCTTGTTCGAGAGCGATCGGGTGGATAAGATCGACGCTGAAGGTGACGTTGTCGCCAGGCATGACCATATCGGTTCCGGCAGGCAAAGTGATGTTGCCGGTGATATCGGTAGTGCGGAAGAAGAATTGAGGACGATATCCGTTCAAGAAAGCGGTATGACGACCACCCTCTTCTTTGGTGAGGACGTAGACAGCGGCGGAGAACTTATCGTGCGGGACGATGGAACCCGGCTTGGCAAGGACTTGGCCTCTTTCGACTTGGTCGTGGGTAACGCCACGGAGAAGGGCTCCGACGTTATCGCCGCCAGTGGCGAAATCCAAGGTCTTGCGGAACATTTCGAGACCGGTGATGACGGTTTTCTGGGTAGGCTTGATGCCGACGATTTCGGCTTCATCGCCAACGTGGGCAACGCCACGCTCGACTCTGCCGGTGACGACGGTGCCACGGCCAGAGATGGTGAGGACGTCTTCGATCGGAAGCAAGAAGGGTTTGTCTTCGTCACGCTTCGGATCAGGGATATAGGTATCCATAGCTTCGAGAAGTTCTTTGATGGACTTGCAAGCTTCGGAATTGTAGTCGTTGGACATGCCGGCTTCACGGGCAGATCCGCGGATGATGGGGAGTTCGTCTCCAGGGAAGCCATAGGAGCTCAAGAGGTCGCGAACGTCCATTTCGACCAAGTCGATCAATTCAGGATCGTCGACGAGATCGGTCTTGTTGAGGTAAACGATGATGTAAGGGACACCGACCTGACGGGCGAGCAAAACGTGTTCGCGGGTCTGAGGCATGACGCCGTCGGTAGCGGCGACGACAAGGATGGCAGCGTCCATCTGGGCGGCGCCGGTGATCATGTTCTTGATGTAGTCAGCGTGTCCCGGGCAGTCGACGTGCGCATAGTGGCGGGTCTTGGTCTCGTACTCTTCGTGAGCGGTATTGATTGTGATACCACGAGCTCTCTCTTCTGGGGAGCTGTCGATGTCGCCGTAAGCTTTGTCAACAGCGTTTCCTTCGGCTCCGCCGGTGGCTTTGCCGAGCATGGAGAGGTAGTGGGTGATCGCGGCAGTCAAAGTGGTTTTGCCGTGGTCGACGTGGCCGATGGTGCCAACGTTAAGATGGACACGGTCACGGTTGAATTTTTCTTTTGCCATGGTTGTTTTTTCCTCCGAAAAATGGTTTTTGACAATCCGTTAATTATGATATTTCAACGGGCTATTTTTTACAACACTAACTAATTTATAAATTAGTGTTGGGACTTTTTGACGATCTCGTCTTGGATGAAACGCGGGGTTTGTCCATAGTGGGAGAACGTCATCATGAAGTTGCCGCGTCCTTGGGTCAAGGAACGCAAGTCGGTGACATAGCCGAACATTTCGGCCAAAGGCACCAAGCAAGAGACCTCTTTGGCGTTGTTGCCGCGTTGGGTCTCGCCATTCAACTGGCCACGACGACGGGAGATGTCTCCGATGACGTCGCCATAATATTGGTCAGGGATGGTGATGTCGACCTTCATTATAGGTTCAAGGATGACCGGTCCGCACTTGTCGCCAGCGGCCTTCAAGGCCATGGAAGCGGCGATCTTATAAGCGGCTTCAGAAGAGTCGACGTCGTGGTAGGAACCATCGAACAAGGTGGCTTTCACATCGATTACTGGGAAGCCGGCGATGATGCCTCTGGTGAGGGCGTCTTCCAAACCTTGCTGGGTCGGTTTGATGAATTCCTTAGGAACCGAGCCGCCGACGATGGCATCGACGAATTCGAAGCCTTTGCCAGGGTTTGGTTCGAAGCGGATCCAAACGTCGCCGTATTGACCGTGGCCGCCGGACTGTTTGACATAACGTCCTTGGGCCTCACCGGTCTTGGTGATGGTTTCGCGATAGTTGACCTGCGGCGCGCCAACGTTGACTTGAACGTTGAATTCGCGGCGCATGCGTTCGACCAAGATTTCGAGCTGCAACTCGCCGACGCCGGCGATGATCGTCTGCCCGGTTTCTTGGTTGGTATGAACGCGGAAGGTCGGGTCTTCTTCGGCCAATTTGGCCAAAGCCACGTTCATCTTCTCGATGTCGCCCTTGGTCTTCGGTTCGACGGCCTCTTCAAGGACCGGCTCAGGGAATTCGAGGGATTCGAGGATGACTTTGTTGCTGGGATCGCAGAGGGTGTCTCCGGTAGTCGTGGTCTTCAATCCGACGACCGCGCCGATTTCTCCGGCTTTGAGTTCGGAGACTTCCTGACGGTGATTGGAATGCATCAAGACCAAACGGGCGATACGCTCTTGGTTTCCGTTGGAGCTATTCAATACATAGGAACCGCTCTTTAGAACGCCTTGGTAGACGCGGACGTAGGCCAAGCGGCCGACGAACGGGTCAGTGGCGATCTTGAAGGCCAATCCGACGAAGGGGGCCTTATCGGTGACGGTGCAGGTGAAGTCGTTGCCTTTGGCGTCGACTCCCTTTTCGCCAGGGATGTCAAGCGGGGACGGGAGATAATCGATTACAGCGTCGAGCAAGAGCTGAACGCCTTTGTTTTTGAAGGCGGTTCCGCACAATACCGGGAAGAATTTCCCAGAGATCGTAGCCTTGCGGATGACGGCTTTGATTTCGTCGACCGTCGGTTCTTCGCCGTCTAAGACCTTCATCATGAATTCATCGTCGTAAGCGGCGAGCTTCTCGATCAATTCGTTGCGGTAATAGGTGGCTTTTTCCATCAATTCCTCAGGAATCGGCTTGATGACTGGAGGGATGTCTTTGTCCTTCAAGTCATAGAACCAAGCTTCCATCTTCACCAAGTCGATTTCGCCGGTGAACATGGCTTCGCGTCCTATGGGATATTGGATGGCGGCGTAGTCAACGCCGAGTCTTTCTTTGAGGGTGCCCAAGCACATTTCGAAGTCGGCGCCGATAGCGTCCATCTTGTTGCAGAAGACGATTCTGGGGACTCCGTATTTGTCGGCTTGGCGCCAGACGGTTTCGGTTTGCGGTTCGACGCCGTTTTTGGAATCCAATACGGTGACGGCACCGTCCAAAACGCGGAGGGAACGCTCAACTTCGACGGTGAAGTCGACGTGTCCCGGGGTGTCGATGATGTTGATTCGATGGCCCTTCCAGAAGCAAGTGGTCGCGGACGAAGTGATGGTGATGCCGCGTTCTTGTTCTTCTTCCATCCAGTCCATTGTGGCAGCGCCTTCGTGGACTTCGCCGATTTTGTGATTACGGCCGGTGTAATAAAGGATACGTTCGGAGGTAGTGGTCTTACCGGCGTCGATGTGGGCCATGATGCCGATGTTGCGGGTGTGAGGTAAGTCGAACTTATCTACGCCTTGAAGTATATCTTCAGCCATTTTCTCTCTCCTTCATTACCAACGATAGTGGGCATAAGCCTTGTTGGCTTCGGCCATCTTGAGGACGTCTTCCTTCTTCTTGACGGCACCACCGGTTCCGTTGGCGGCGTCGATGATTTCACCAGCCAATTTGGCATCCATGGTCTTCTCGTTGCGCAAACGGGCATAGGTGACCAACCAGCGGAGGCCGAGGGTCTGCTTTCTGGCAGGGTTGACTTCGACTGGGACCTGATAGTTGGCGGCGCCGATGCGGCGGACTTTCAATTCAACCTCAGGCATGATGTTGTTGACGGCGGTCGCGAAGACATCCATGGCCGGCTTTCCGGTCTTCTCTTCGATGGTTTTGAAGGAAGTGTAGATGATCTTCTGAGCGGTTCCGCGCTTGCCATCATACATGACGCGGTTGATCAAGCGAGTGACCAATTTGGAATTGTAAATTGGATCTGGGAGAACGTCTCTATGTTCGATTTTGCCTTTGCGTGACATATTTCATTTCCTCCCTTATTTGCTCTCGTGCGGCTTTTTGGTGCCGTAGAGGGAACGTCCTTGGCGACGGGCTTCGATGCCGGCGCAGTCCAAGGTTCCGCGGACGATGTGGTAACGGACACCTGGCAAGTCCTTGACACGGCCGCCGCGAATCATGACGGTGCTGTGTTCTTGAAGGTTGTGGCCTTCGCCGCCGATATAGGCGGTGACTTCATATCCGTTGGACAAACGGACACGAGCGTACTTACGAAGAGCGGAGTTAGGCTTCTTCGGGGTCATGGTGCCAACACGGGTGCAAACGCCACGTTTTTGGGCGGATGGCTGGTTGGTCTGTTTTTTCGTAAGGGAATTCCATCTCTTGCCGAGGGCAGGGGTTTTGGACTTCTTGGCGGCGGATTGGCGGCCTTGTCTTACGAGTTGGTTGATCGTAGGCATTAAGAGTCTCCTTTAGATAAACTTTTCGCTATAAAGCGCCCTTAAAAAGGGCAGTGTGCGAACGTTGGTAATCTTACTTAGGCAAAAAGGTTCTGTCAACACTAGAAATCATCGAATTTTTCATTACTTTGACACGCACGGAAGCGTGGACTTCATCAAGACCACATTTTTCATAGAAAAGAAAAAGAGGCGAGTGGCTCGCCTCCAAATCTTTTTTTCGTCTTATTTTGCCTCGCGGCGGTCATGGGCCTCGATATAGGTGTCGCGAACCTCGGCCATCTTGTCCAAGACGGTGAAGTTTGCCAAATCCTTTTTCAAGGTGGATTCGTCTTCCGCTCCGGTTCCGGCTGGGATCAAACGTCCGGTGATGACGTTTTCCTTCAAGCCATGGAGAGGGTCGGTCTTGGCTCTGATCGCGGCATCGGTGAGGATGCGGGTGGTCTGCTGGAAGGAGGTCGCGGAGAGGAAGGATTCGGTCTCCAAGGCGGCCTTGGTGATTCCAAGGACCATCGGTTTGGCCAAAGCCGGGCGCTTGCCGGCCAATAAGGCTTCTTGGTTTACCGTGGTGAAACGGTCGGTGTCGACTTTGGTTCCCGGCAACAAATCGGTGTCCCCGGCGTCGACGACCCACAATTTGCGGAGCATCTGGCGGACGATGACCTCAAGGTGCTTGTCCGAAATGCCGATGCCTTGGGCGGCATAGACCTTGCGGATTTCTTTGATCATATAGACCTGAACCTTCTCTTTCGAGGAGTATTCAAGCAACTTCTTGGGATCGATGGCGCCTTCGGTGATCTTGCCACCGGCTTCGACTTTATCGCCTTTCTTGACGCGGAGACGGACGCCGTAACCGGTGAGATATTCTCTGATTTCGGGGGTTTCGGCTTCGGCGGTCTTCTCGGCCAAGGAACGGACGGCGACCTTATAGCGGCCGTTGCCATCATCTTCGATGCTTTCGATGGTTCCGTCGATTTCGGAAATGAGGGCCTCGCCCTTCGGGTTGCGGGCTTCGACGAGCTCTTGGACACGAGGGAGACCTTGGGTGATGTCGCTTCCGGCCATGCCACCGGTGTGGAAGACTCGCATGGTTAGCTGCGTGCCAGGTTCGCCGATGGATTGGGCGGCCATGATGCCCACCGCTTCTCCGAGTTCGACCAAACGGCCAGTGGCCATGTTGCGGCCATAGCAGTGCTGGCAAACGCCATTCTTGGTCTGGCAGGAGAAGAGGGAACGGATCTCGACTTCTTCGATGCCCGCCGCGGTGATCTTGGCGGCATCGTCTTCGGTGATCATGGTGTTTCCTTCCACGATGACTTCGCCGGTCTTGGGATCGAGGATGTCATGCATGGAGAAACGGCCGATCAAACGTTCGCTCAATTTGGCGACGATGGTGTTCTGGGCGGTATTGACGATCGCGCGGACTTTGAAGCCGTGGTCGCAATGGCAATCGACTTCGCGGACGACGACGTCTTGGGAGACATCGACGAGACGACGGGTCAAATAGCCAGAGTCGGCGGTCTTCAAAGCGGTATCGGCGCCACCTTTACGGGCACCGTGGGTGTTGATGAAGAATTCGGCGACCTTCAAACCTTCGCGGTAAGAAGAAACGATAGGAAGCTCGATGGCTTCGTTCTTCGGGTTGGCGACCAAGCCCTTCATGCCGACTAACTGCTTGAAGTTGGCGATGTTGCCACGAGCGCCGGAGTCGGCCATGATGACCAACGGGTTGCGCTTGTCTTCTTTGAGGTATTCGGCGACCTTGTTTTCGACTTGTTTGGAAACGCCGTCCCAGACATCGCAGACAGCCTTGTGGCGCTCTTTGTCCGAGAACATGCCCTTCCTATACAAAGCGGTGATCTTATCGACCTGTTTGTAGCCTTCGGCAACGCGTTCGTATTTGAAATCGTTGATGGATTGCTTGTTGGGGTCGGAAGATTTCAAGTTGATGTCGCTTCTGGCGACGGTGACGGAAGAGACGGTCGAATATTCGAAGCCCTGGTCTTTGATCTTGTCCAAGATGGCCGCGGTCTTCGACGGGCGGACGGAATATTGGGAGCCGCCTTCTTCGTAGGCGTCTTCCCTCATGTCGTATTTGTGGAATATCTGATCGATCAAGGTTCCCAAGCCTTTCTTGGCGATGGGGGAACGGAGCGCGGTCTTCTTGATGACTTCCGGCAAATTGGTTCCATAAGGGACGAACCATGATTTGACGGTGTCCAAGGAAGCGGCGGGATCGTCGTTGATATAGTGGAAATCGTCAGGGAAGATCTCGTTGAAGATGACCTTTCCGACGGTGGTAAGCAAATATTTGTTCTTGGCGTAGAACGGCAAAGCGTAATCCTTGACGTTGTCGGGATCGCTTTCGGGCGCGAAGGTCTTGTGGATGGAAGACGATTTGATGGCGATGCGGTTATGCAAGCCGATCGAATGGGTCTCGTAGGCGCGGACGACTTCGGCGACCGAAGCGAAGGCAGTGCCTTCCATTTCGGCGAAAGCCTCGGATTCGGCGGCTTCCTCTTCGGTAGCGGCCTTTTCTCCGACGTTGCTAGGGTCGATTTCGATTTCGCGCAAAGACTTGGCGTGGGATAAGAAATCCTCGGCGCTTTCTTCCATGGTCAGCCAGTAGTTGCCCAAGATCATGTCCTGAGACGGGACGGCGATAGGCTTTCCGTCTTTCGGGCCAAGGATGTTGTTGGAAGCCAACATCAAGTTCAAGGCTTCGAACTGGGCTTCTTTGCTCAAAGGTACGTGAACGGCCATCTGGTCGCCGTCGAAGTCGGCGTTGAAGCCGGTGCATACCAACGGGTGCAAACGGATGGCGCGGCCATCGACCAAGGTCGGCTGGAAGGCCTGGATGCCCAAACGGTGAAGGGTAGGAGCACGGTTGAGCAATACCGGGTGCTGTCCGATGATTTCTTCGACGATGTCAAAGACTCTGGAATCCAAGCGGTTGATGGAAGCGTCCGCTTCTTTGTAAGAATGGACGAATCCGCGCTTGATCATCACCGAGGCGATGAACGGACGGAGAAGCTGGATTGCCATCTCCCTGGGGAGACCGCACTGATACATCTTGAGGTTAGGTCCGACGGCAATGACGGAACGGCCGGAATAATCCACGCGCTTTCCGAGCAAATTCTGACGGAAGCGGCCTTGTTTGCCCTTCAATCCAGAGGACAAGGACTTCAAGGTGCGTCCGGTAGGGCCGGTGACCGGTTTGGAACGGCGGCCGTTGTCGATTAAGGCGTCCACCGCTTCCTGCAACATACGGCGCTCGTTCATCAAAATGACTTCCGGGGCGCGCATGTCGATCAATTTCTTCAAACGGGTGTTGCGGGAGATGACCCTGCGATACAAATCGTTGAGATCCGAAGCCGCGAAACGTCCGCCGTCGAGCGGAAGCATCGGACGGAGATCGGGCGGGATG
>CAVIYC010000005.1:0-13273 GCA_963647095.1 Oscillospiraceae bacterium
CCGTAATGGCGTTCGTTGAGTCTCCAGGTGTAATGTTTCGGAAGATCGGTTTGGCCCAATTCTCCCAAAGCGTAATCCAAGGTTTTGTTCGCGCGCATCAAAACGGAAGAATATCCGACGTCGAATTCGAATCCGGCGTCCTTGAGGGCTTTGCCGGCGGCTTTGGCTTCATTCACTCCGTTGGGGGACAAATCCACATCTGTCCATCCGGTGAATTTGTTTTCGAGGTTCCACATGGACTGGCCATGTCTGAGCAAAACTAATTTGATCATAATTTTCTCCAATTCTTATTTGTTCAAGAAGTCCAAGATATCGTTCATGACTTCGTCTTTTTTGTCTTCGTTTAAGATTTCGTGACGCATATGTTCGTAAATCTTGACCGTGCAATCCTCCATTCCGAGGGATTTGTACAATTCGCCCAAGGCTTTCGGGCCTTTGCCCATATTGCCGACCGGGTCTCCGTCTCCGGCGATGATTAAGACATGTTCGTCCTTGGAGATGTTCTTGAGGTACTTCTTCTTGTGAATCAAAGTCATTCCCTTCAAGAATTCCTTCCAGAAGCCTTTGGTGTTGGTGTGTCCCAAATATGGATCGGCAAGGTAGTTCTTGACGTTCTCTTCGTTATAAGAGAGCCAATCGACGTCCGTTTTGCGATCTTTCACGGATTTGGTATAAGCGCCCAACGAGAGATTGGTGATGAACTTTGAAGGTTCGTTCCAATTCTTCTTGTTGACCGTCAATTTGGCTAAGAAATAGCCCATTCCCATCAATAATTTAGCCGGTCCGTTAGAACCCATGATGATTACTTTGTCCGCGGTATTGGGATAGACTTCGAGATAATGCTGAACGATGAAGCTTCCCATTGAGTGACCCATCAAACATGTAGGAAGTCCGTCTTTTTTGAGTTCCTCGATTTTTTTGTTCAAGGCGTTGACCGAATCGAAGAAGCCTCCTTCCGGCCAAATCTGAAGGTCGTTTTCGGTTGGGGCGTTGAAGCCTTGTCCGTGGGCGTCCAAGACATAGACGTCGATGCCGTTCTTATTCAAGAAAGTGGCGAACTCCTCGTACCTGGTGGCCTTTTCCTGCATTCCGGTATGGACTACCAAATGCATTCTCGGATTGGAAATCTTATAGGCGGCCCCATTTAAGGTTCGCCCGTTTTCCAATTGGACACTGAATTTTTCCATTGTTTCTTCTCCTTTATTCAATCCCGTTCGGGTTTTTCTTTTGGAAATTGTAGGAATCGTAGCAAGCTCGTTCGATGCTGAGGTTGGTTTTCCAGCCCAATTCCTTCAAAGCTTTGTCGCAGTTGGCGTAAGAGGCCGTTATGTCTCCATCTCTTCTGCCTTTGATTTCATATTTGATTTTTACGCCCGTGGCTTTTTCGAAAGCCTTGACCATTTCAAGCACCGATGTGCCTTTTCCGGATCCTAGGTTATAAATAACCAAACCTGGATTTTCGTCAAGTTTATTTAACGCCGAGACGTGGCCTTTTGCCAAGTCGACCACGTGAATATAATCGCGGATAGCGGTTCCATCTTCGGTGTCGTAATCGGAGCCATAGACATTCAAATAAGGCAAAGCCCCAATCGCCACTTTGGTTATATATGGCATCAAATTGTTGGGAATGCCGTTTGGATCTTCGCCCAAAAGCCCGGATGGATGGGCCCCGATTGGGTTGAAATAACGGAGAACCGCTATATTTAGGTCCTCATATTTCTTGGCGAACGTTTCGCAGATATGCTCGCATTCGATTTTGGTTAAGCCGTATGGATTTGCGGCTTCTCCGATCGGATCTTCTTCGGTTAACGGCAATTTCTTGGGATTCCCATATACCGTCGCCGAGGAAGAAAAAACGAGGTTGTTCACTTTGAATTCTCTCATCAAGGAAATCACAACCACCAGAGAACCGACGTTGTTTAGCATGTATTCTTGGGGTTTTTGAACCGATTCCGCCACCGACTTGAAGGCGGCGAAATGAATGACGGCGTCGATTTTGGATTTGGAGAAAACTTCCCTCATCGAATCGATGTCCCTGCAGTCATATTGATAGAAAAGCGGCGATACGCCCGTGATTTTCTCGATTCTTCCCAAAACGGCTTTCTTGGAATTGGAAAGATTGTCCACGATTATGGGGTTATATCCGTTTTCAATGAGTTCGACCACCGTTTCGCTTCCGATGAAGCCAAGCCCGCCAGTCACCAAAACGTTTTTGATCATATTACCTCTTCTTCAATTCCTCGATTAAGGTCTTGGAAACTTCCGCCGGATTCACTTTTCCCTGCGAAGCTTTCATCACCTGGCCGACCAAGAAGCCTAAAGCCCTATCTTTGCCGCCTTTCCAGTCGATAATGGATTGAGGGTTGGCGTCCAAGACTTTGTTGACGAATTCCATGATGACGGAATTGTCGGAAATCTGAGCCTTGATGCCCAACGCTTCTTTGGCGGCTTCCGGAGTCTCATTGGTTTCCAAAACCCTATTTAGGATTTGGACGCATTGCTTATGCTGCAAGCCTTTGTCTTCCTGCATCAAAACTATTTCGGCCAAGGCTTCGGCTTTCAAAGGCAAAGACTCGATGGCGATGCCGTTTTTGTTTAGATATCCGTTTATTTCGACGATTAAGAAATTGGCCAAATCTTTGGCGTTCTTGACCAATCCCATTCCCTTTTCGAAATAAGCGGCCATCTTGGTATCCGAAAGGATGATGTTGGCGTCGGATTCATTTAAGCCCGCGGAGAGGTAACGTTCCTTTTTGGAATCGAAAAGCTCAGGGCAGGTATCGATGGCGTTTTGCACGAATTCATCGGAAAGCGCGATAGGGGTGATGTTCGGCTCGCAGAAATATTTGTAGTCCACCGCATCGGTCTTGACGCGCATCAAGACGGTCTTGCCGCTAGATTCGTCATAACGTCTGGTTTCTTGTTGAACCGTCCCGCCAGAGAGGATGACTTTGCTCTGCCTTTCGATTTCGAAATCGAGCGCTTCTTGGATATTTTTCAAAGAGTTGAGGTTTTTGACTTCGACTTTGGTTCCGAATTCCTTTTGTCCGAAAGGACGAATGGAAATGTTCACGTCGCAACGCAAAGAGCCTTCTTCCATCTTTCCGTCCGAGGTCCCGGAATAGATTACGATGTTTCTTATCGTTTCGACGTATTTCATGGCTTCGTAGCCAGAACGGATTTCCGGCAAGGAAACTATTTCCACCAACGGCGTTCCGGCACGGTTGTAATCCAACAAAGAATAATCCAAGTAGTGTTCCTGCTTGCAGGTATCTTCTTCCATGTGGATCCTTTCGATGCCGATGTTCTTTTTGCTGCCATCCGGCATGGTTATGGTCAAATAGCCATTCTTGCCGATTGGCCTGGCTTGCTGGGTGATTTGATATCCTTTCGGAAGGTCGGAATAGAAATAATTCTTTCTGTCGAAATACAAAGTATGGTCGATTTCCATATGCAAGGCGTTGGCCACGCGGATGGCGTTGATGACCGCTTGCTTGTTGACCACCGGCATCGCGCCTGGATAACCCATGTCCAATTCGGTTATTTGGGTATTCGGGGTTTTGGAGAAACCGTTTGGGGAGGACGAAAACATCTTGGATTTCGTCTTCATTTGAACGTGTATTTCAAGACCGATCACTGGTTCGAAGTTCATAAATTTCCCTCCTTGACGTTTATGGCGGACAATCCGCTCAATCCGGTTATGCTCTCAATCGCATTGGCCAAAGAAAGGACGCCGGATTCGTCAAAGGCTTTGCCCATCACGTTAACGCCGACCGGCAAACCGTTTTCCAAAAACAAAGGAACGGTAATGGAAGGCAAACCGGCGAAATTGCCCAAAGCCAAATGGTTGTCGGCGATGAGATATTGGTCGCTTAATTTGTCGCTCTTCGCGTCTTTTTCCGGTGCGACGCTTGGAGCGGCCGGAACGTAGATGAAATCATACTCGGACAAAATGTCGTTCGTGCGTTTGACGATCTTGGCCCTATTTCTTTGAGCGGCCAAGAAGAGTTCGTCTTGGTTTTCCTTCATCAAGCAATAAGAGCCGATGACAAAACGACGTTTGATAAGCTCGGAGAAGCCTTTGGTTCTGGCTTGATACATGACTTCCTGGTAGGAATTGCCATCGTAATAAGGCCCGAACTTAATGCCGTCCAAGTTGGCGTTGTTGGAAGTGGCTTCCGCGCAGCTTATGACCATATAGGTGGCGTATAGCGAAATCAAAGAATCGCGTCCGAAATCGATGTAGTCGACGATGGCTCCTTCCTTTTTCAAGGCTTCTAAGGAGGCGTTGAACTTGGAAATTATTTCCTTATCGGAAATGGAATCGATAATTTCCTTCAAGACGGCGATCTTTTTGCCTTTGACCGAATCGTTGACGTGCTCGGAATATTTTTCCACCGGCCTAGCAGAAGAGGTCGAATCCTTGTCGCATCTGCCTGCCAATATTTCCAAAGCGTAAGCCGCGTCTTTGACGTTGCGGGTGAAATAAGCCACGTGATCCAAAGACGGGGCGAAGGGGAATAACCCAAATCTGGAGATTCTTCCCCAAGTTGGTTTGAATCCGACTAGTCCGGCATAAGAAGCCGGTTTGCGAACGGAGTCGCCGGTATCGGAACCCAAAGCAAAGGGGACGATGGAAGAGGCGACTGCCGCGGCCGAACCGCAAGAAGAGCCGCCGACCAATTTGGTCTTACTTTCATCATATGGGTTATAGGTCATGCCTTTATGTCCGGTGGTGCCCGTTCCGCCCATGGCCAATTCGTCCAAAGTGGTCTTTCCGATAAGGACGGCCTTTTTGTCTTTCAGGGCTTTGATGACGTGGGCGTCGAACAAAGGAACGTATCCGACCAAGATGTTGGAATAGGCCGTGGTCTCGATTCCTTTGGTGGAAAAATTGTCTTTGGCTAAATAAGGAATGCCCCAGAAAACATTGTCGGATTCCGGCTCTTTTAAGCTGGCGGCGAATTCCAAGGCTTCTTTCTCGCAAATGGTTTCGAAAGCGTTGTTGGTGTCTTTTTTCGCTCTTTCCAAAGCTTCTTTTGTCAATTCCAACGGAGTGGTCTTCCCATTGACCAAAGCCTCGTGTATTTGATAAATAGGTAAATCCAAATAGCTCATATCACAAAACCACCTTCGGCAATTTGATTTGCCCGTCTTTCTTGCTTCCGGCGTTATTAAGCGCTTCTTCGGGAGAATAAGGCTCGCTCGGTTCGTCTTCCCTTAGGTAAGAGGTGACGCATTCTTGAAATGGGAATGTCATCGGCTCATATGAAGAGAGATCGCTTTGGCTGCTAATGGTCTTCATCTGAGAAGACAAAATCCCGAATTCGTTATAAAGGGTTTGGTATTCCTCTTCCTTCAAATCGAAGAGGAGGCGGTTAGCCGCGTCTTTCAATACATCAATGGTTATGGTTTTCATCATTGGCCCACCTTTCCTAAATGCGATATGGCTTCGTCTTCGTCAATGACCAAGACGCCCAATTCCTTGGCTTTCGCCAATTTGCTTCCGGCATCGCTTCCGGCGATTACCAGATCCGTCTTTTTCGATACGGAAGTCGAACATTTCGCCCCGATCCCTTCCAATATCTCGGTAAGCTCATTCCTCGAATAATGGATGAGCGAACCGGTCAAGACTATCGTTTTGCCATAGAAGTAGGAATTCACGTCTATGGTATCCGTGCCGAGATAAGAGAAGTTGACGTTGGCTTCCCTTAGTTTCTCTATAAGCTCTTTGTTCTTGTCATCCATAAACCAAGAGGCGATGTTCTTGGCCACGACCGGGCCGATGTCCGGAATGGATAGCAATTCTTCCTCGCTTACCTCGGATAACTTATCCAAGTTCTTGTATCTCTTGGCCAATATCTTGGCGGTCTTGCCGCCGACTTCTTTTATCCCCAAGCCAAACAACAATCTTTCCAAGCTTCTCTTCTTGGATAATTCGATGGCGTCCAATAGGGAATTTATGGACTTATCCGACCAACCGTCCAATTCCTTTATCTCTTGGGCGTGGTCTTCGAGGTGATAAATGCTGGCGATGTCGGTCAAGAACCCTTCGGCGAAGAATTCTTCCACCACCGAGGCCCCCATTCCGTCGATGTCCATCATGTCTCGGGAGGAGAAATGGATCATTCCCTCGATCTTCTTGGAATCGCAGTTGGGGTTCAGGCAATAATGCAATCCCTTAACCTTGGTCAAAGGCTCATTGCATATAGGGCATGTTTCCGGCATGCTCCAAGGCCTTTGGGTGCCGTCTCTTCTCGAAAGGATTGGTCCAGTCACTTCGGGGATGACGTCCGCGGCTTTGTGCAAACCGACGATGTCGTTTATCATCAAGCCCTTTTCCAAAACGAAGGTCTCGTTGTTCAACGTGGCGCGTTGGACCGTGGATCCGGCCACTCTCACCGGCTCCAATATGGCGTTGGGGGTGACCCTTCCGGTTCTTCCTATGGTTATCACTATATCCAACAATCTCGTAGTGACTTCCTCTGGAGGGAATTTGTAAGCGATCGCCCATCTTGGCTCCTTGGCGGTATATCCCATTTGGTCATAGGAATCCAAATCGTCGACTTTTATGACCAAGCCATCGATGTCGTAACCTAGGCTAGGGCGTTTCTCTTGGTATTCTTTCATGTAGGAAATGACGTCATCTATGCCGTGCAATTTCCTTCTTTCATGATTGGTTTGGAATCCCAATTCGTCGAGATAGTCCAAGGCCTCATGGTGCGAATGGATGCCAAGCTCTCTGGCATTAACCAAGTAATACCAGAAGGCATCTAGGTTTCTGGAAGCGGCGATGGAGGAATCCAATTGCCTCACGCTTCCGGCGGCCGCGTTTCTGGCGTTGGCGAACAACGGCTCGTTGTTGGCTTCGCGCTTCTTGTTTAATTCCTCGAGGGTCTTTTTGCTCATGAAGACCTCTCCCCTAACTTCGAAGGGTCTCTTTTCTTTGACTCTCAAAGGGATGGTTTTGATGGTGACGATGTTGGCGGTGACGTCTTCTCCGACTTCTCCGTCTCCTCTGGTGACGCAATGCTGGAGTTCGCCATTCGCGTATATCAAAGATATCCCCAAGCCGTCGATTTTCACTTCTCCGACATATTCGATGTCTTTCTTATTCGATAGGGAACGGACTCTTTTGTCCCAATCCCTCATTTCGTCTTCGTTGAAAACGTTGCCAAGCGAAAGCATCAATCTCTTATGGGGGATCTTCTTGAATTCGGATTGGACCATGCCTCCGACGCGTTGGGAAGGGGATGAGGCTTTCTTTAATAAAGGGAACGCCGTTTCCAAAGAAATGAGTTCCTGCATAAGCCTATCGAATTCCGCGTCTGAGACCGAGGATTGGTTCAAAACGTAATATTCGTAGTTGTACTTCTCTAAAAGAAGGCTCAATTCTTCGACTTTGTTTTTGGCTTCTTCGA
Source organism: Oscillospiraceae bacterium (assembly GCA_963647095.1). GTDB lineage: Bacteria > Bacillota_I > Bacilli_A > RFN20 > CAG-826 > UBA4951. The sequence continues at coordinate 7,422 of CAVIYC010000005.1, forward strand.
ATGTCATGCTTCGCCTCCCGAACTGCTTATTTTAGACAACATCGGATGGTTGGCCATCAAGGTCTTTTTGCCTTCGGAGGCAAATTCCACCACGATGATTGAATCGCTGACCAAATTGAAGACTACCCCATCTCCGAATTTTTCGTGATGGACTTTGTCTCCGATTTTCCAAACGATATTGTTCTTCGGTTTATCAATTGGCGCGGTTTCCGTTTTCTTTTCCTTCTTTTCGAACGGGGAAATATGATCTCCGTCGGAGAAATAATCGGAGAACCTGTTGAATGCTTTTTTCGGGTTCCCTCCGGATTGCCAAACCCTGGAAGAGGTGAATTCGTTTTCTCTCGGAAGCTCGATTCCGGCCTCATGGAAATATTCCGAAGGGGCGCTATTGGAATCGGTGACATAGGAATAAGACCTATTCCCGGTAAGGAACAATATCTTCTTGGCTCTGGTGAAAGCGACGTAAGCCAATCTTCTTTCTTCTTCCACGCCGTCTCTTTCCAACTCGGCCATGGCTCTGGCGGAAGGGAAAGTCCCTTGATTCAAACCGATGACGAAAACATAATCGAATTCCAAGCCTTTGGCCACGTGGCAAGTCATCAAAGAGACGTAATTGCCTTGGCTTATGTCATCTTGGGCCGTTAGCAAAGCGACGTTTTGCAAATATTCCGAGAAAGAAGATTCGGGGTTATTGGATATGAAGTGGTTGATGTCGTCGAACAAAGCGTTGACGTTGGCCAATCTGTCTTCGTCCGGCTCTTCCTCTTCGGCGATGTATTTCAGATAGCCCAAGTCCGTGATCATATCCTTCAATATGCCGGCGTAGGCTTCGATCTTCTCCGCTAGTTTGACTTTGGTCCTTTCCATTATGGAAACAAAGGATGAAATCTGGTTTATGGCTTTGCTCGGAACAGAGCTTTCAGGATGCTTATCGATATGAACCATATATTGGTATTCCGAAAGGCCCAAAGCGGAAGCTTCTTCTCTTATTTTTAGCAAAGTCCCATCCCCTATTCCGCGTCTCGGCACGTTGACTATCCTTTCGAAAGAGACGTTGTCGAAATCGTTGACCAACAAATTGAAATAAGCCAAAACGTCTTTGACTTCCATTCTTTCATAGAACCTAAGACCGCCGAAGATGCGATAAGGGATTCCTTTGTCTTTCAAGGAAGATTCGAAAGGCCTGGTCAAATACGAGGAACGATACAAGATGGCGATGTTGGAATAAGAAGGCTTGCCGTCGACCATGTCTTTTCTCGAAACATAATTTATTTTGTTGGCCACCCAATCGGCCTCATAATCCGCGGTCCCGCAGATCTTCACTTGGATGGGGTCCCCTTTGGAATTTGTGGCGAACAAATCCTTCGGGACGCGCTTCTTGTTATGGGCGATGAGCTTATTCGCCGCGTCGAGAATCGTTTGGGTGGAACGATAGTTCTGGTTGAGGATGATGGTTTCCGCGCCTTTGAAGATTTGGTCGTATTCCAAAATGATCTTGGGGTTGGCGCCTCTCCAAGAATAGATGGTTTGGTCTGGGTCTCCGACGACATAAACCGAGGTATCCGGCTTCATCAGCAATTTGAGCAAATTGAATTGGACGTCGTTGGTATCCTGGAATTCGTCGATGAGGATATGGTCGTATTTTTTGGACCAATATTCCCTCACGTCTTCGTTTTCTTCCAAAACGCGGATGGCGACGTTTAGCAAATCGTCGAAATCCAAGCCATAGCCATTTTCCTTTTCTTCTTCGTATTCGGCGTAGAAATCCAAGCAGATCTTTTCTTCCTCAGAAAAGAGGTTATTCGGATTTATGTCGACTGGGTATTGCCCGCGGCCTTTGCGTTTCCTTATGAACTGAGTCGCGGTTTTGACTATCTTGTCGCTTTTTTTGTAGCCCAAATCCACGGCCACGTTCTTTATCAATCTCGATTGGTCTTCTTCATCATAGATGGTGAAGTTGGCGGGGTAACCGAAGAAAGAATGCTCGATGCGCAAGAAACGGGCGCACCAAGCGTGGAAGGTGGATATGTTCAGATTGGGGGAATCGCCTTTGCTATCTTTGACCAAAGCTTGGGCCCTTTCCTTCATTTCTCCAGCGACTTTGTTGGTGAAGGCGATGGCCAATATATGCATGGGGTCAACCCCGCATTCGGTGACCAAGTAGGAAATCCTATAAGTCAAAACCCTGGTTTTCCCCGAACCTGCGCCGGCGATGACCCTGGTATATAAAGAAGAAGTGGAGACTGCTTCGTATTGCTTTTCATTCAAAAGGGAACGGTAATCCATATGCCTAGTAAGTATACATATTATTGCGCTTCTCTTAAAGAGAAGAGCGACACCATTTTCAGATTATTGAAGATAAACGCTTTTTTGTGATTTCGCATGCGCATTTAGATAAAATAATGTCGTGAAAAAACTTCAAGAAAGAGAAACCCCGTCACAAAACATCGCCTTCTTGGGCATTATGTCCGGCGTTTGCGTCGTTTTGTCTTTGGTTTCCAGCTTCTTTCCGGTTTTGACCATCGTTTCGATTTTCGTTTTGCCCATCGCTTCTTCGTTGGGGACTAGGCTAACCAAAATCAAATATTCGATTCCGTTTTTGTTGGCAACCTCGGCTTTGATGATCGCCGCATCGGCTTTCAATATCTCCGAGACCCTCTTTTATCTGTTGCCTTCCGTTTTGTGCGGGGGGCTATATGGCATCTTGGCCAAATACAAAGCCCCAAGCACTTATCTGATTTCCGCCGTGGCCTTCCTTTCTTTGGGCCTCAATTATCTTTCCGTCCCAATTTTAAAGGCTTTGACTGGGCTTAACCCCATCGAAACGACCCTCGCCTTATTGGGTCTTTCTTCCAGGGAAAACGCCTTGGTTGCCTTCCCTGCCGTTTTGCTCTCAATTAGCCTAGTTCAAACCGTTTTAGAGCACTTCCTAATCGTTTTTCTCCACGGAAGGTTGGAAATAGAAGAAGGAAAAACCTCTTATTTGATGGATGGGATTGCCTCTCTTTGCTTTGGGGCAATCGCCGTTTCTTTGGGCTTGTTCGTTTTGGAAGTCGGCTATATGGCTTTGGTGATGGGCGCCTTCTTTTTCGTATGTTCCATATACGATGTGGCGGTCATGAAAAATAAGACATTGTATATATTGTTTGTGGTCTTTTTAGTCCTCGGAGTGTTCCTAATTGCCTTCGTTTCTCCTATGTTAGAGGCAAGGAAAGCAATAATGCTAGGAGGTTACTATCCATCCATTTCCGGATTATTGATCATTCTTTTCTCTATGAAAAAGAATGGCTCTATAGCAAAATACTAATATGAAATTTCTTAAGGGCCTAGGAATGGGCGTCGTTTACTTTCTAATCTCACCGTTCATCATCGCGGGCTCCGTTTTGTATATGCTTTATGGCCTTGGCAAATGGTTCGTTTTGGTTCCGGTCGGAATCATCCGTTTCTTCAAAGGCGACAAATTCTTCAAACCCCTTAAGGCCGATTTGGAAGTGGAGTCCGCCAAAGCCTTATATCATGAGCAGTTGGTGGAAAAAGAAGTCGAGGAAACGAAACCCGAACCCCAGCAGGTTTCCAATTCCACCACGACATATGTGCAAAATAACTATTACACGAATCCGAACCCAAACCCGAACTTCAACCAATTCAACAACAATCAGTTAAATAACCCCTATAATCAGTCTTTCAACCAGCAACAATTGAATGGCCCCCAATACCAAGAGTTGCAAAATCCCCAATATAACCAACTCGGAAACAACCAACCGATAGACAATCAATCTGATAGACCTTTGATCGACAACCAGGTCATAGAAGAAAAGAAAGAAGGTGATGGCGAATGATTTTGGCCAGTGTCCAACTAGAGCAAACCGATAAGAAGCTAATCATCGCCGCCATCATCATTTTGACCATCCTTTTGATTGTCTTTGTCTTATTGGGAGCCTTGATTCGCACCATAACCAACGCCTTTGGAAAGAAATTGGACGATTTGGTTTCCGACGCCGTGAGGCTTCGCGTCATCGACAACAAGAAAGACTTCAAGAAATACGCCTTCACAAAAAGCGGCAGGAAGTTCGTCAAAGACGCCACCCCGGGAGTCTTGATAATCTTGGTTTCCGTCATTTTCTATGTCATCTATGGCTTGGTCACCAATGTCTGGACCGGCAAATATTTCACCGAATTCTCCACCATCTTCTGGAAATGGGATTTCTCCAACGAAGACAACTACGTAATCGTTTGGGGAATGAAGATATTGAACCACTGGCCGGAATTGACCAATACCCCTCACTTAGTCGCGGAATATTACCCTTCCTACATATTATCGACCCTTTGGATAGTGGGCGGAGTCTATATCTTTATGGCGGCCTGGGCCTTCTTTTCCAGAGCCTTATACGTCTCCAAACGCGCCAATGACGTCTATAGCAAATCATTGGAAAACTTCAAATATTACGACGATCAAGACTCGCCTAAAATCAATCCCAACGAATTGGAAAAAGCCAAGAAAGAAAAAAGCGGATCGAATCTATGAGATCCAACCCGCTGAAATAAGTTAATGCTAGGCAAGCCTAGCCATTAGCCGATTATTGCCTCCACCAAGGCCCAAACAAACAGAACGGCCAAGAGGATATCCGTGACGATCAAGGCGATCAGCACGCGCTTCTTCCCGAGAATCTTTTTCTCTGCGATTTTCTTTTCTTCGGATTCTTTGGACATATCAATATTTTAGCTGATTGCTCGTCCTAGGATAAGGCTCGGTGTCGCGAATGTTTCCGATTCCGGTGATATACATAAGCAATCTGTCGAATCCAAGCCCGAATCCGGCGTGGCGGCATCCGCCATATTTTCTCAAATTGAGGTACCACTCCAAACCATTGAGGTTTCCGAGTTTCTCCATCTTGGCTTTTAAGACATCGTAACGGTCTTCGCGTTCCGATCCGCCGACGATTTCGCCCTCTCCCGGAACCAATAAGTCGCAAGCCGCGACTGTCTTTCCATCGTCGTTTTCGCGCATATAGAAGGCTTTGATCTCTTTCGGATAATTGATCAAGAACGTCGGTCCTCCGACCACTTTTTCGGTGAGGTAACGTTCGTGTTCGCTTTGGAGATCCATGCCCCATTCGATTTTGCTATTTTCGAATTTCACGCCAGAAGCGACGGCTTTTTGCAACAATTCGATGCCTTTGGTGTAATCCATTTTGGTGAATTCGGAATTGATGACGGCGTTCAATTTGTCCAACAATCCCGGGGCTACCCATTGATTGAAGAAGGCCATTTCGTCCGGACAGCGATCCAAGACGTATTTTATGAGATATTTGACGCAATCTTCGATGCAGACCATATCGTCGTCCAAATCGGCAAAGGCCATTTCCGGCTCGATCATCCAGAATTCCGAAGCGTGCCTGGTCGTATTGGATTTCTCGGCGCGGAAGGTAGGTCCGAAGGTATAGACGTTCTTGAAGGCCAAAGCGAAGGCTTCGACGTGCAGCTGACCGGAAACGGTCAAGCTGGCTTTGCGTCCGAAGAATTCGTTGTATGGATCTTTTCCGTCCGTGGTCAAAGTGAATACTGAGCCGGCGCCTTCGGCGTCGTTGGCGGTTATTTCCGGAGTGTGGACATAAACGAATCCGCGATCTTGGAAATAAGTGTGGATGCCCATGGCCAAGACGCTGCGAACGCGGAACACCGCGTCGAAGGTGTTGGTTCTAGGCCTAAGATAAGCTTCGTCGCGAAGGAATTCCAAGCTGTGGCGTTTCTTTTGAAGGGGATAGTCATCGGCGACGAATCCGATTTGATTGATTTCCAAAGCCTGGATTTCGAATGGTTGCCTCATGCCCGGAGTCAAAACCAAATTGCCG
>CAVIYC010000005.1:13283-17879 GCA_963647095.1 Oscillospiraceae bacterium
AGACGATTTGAATGGATTTGAAACAAGTCCCGTCATGCAATTCGATGAAACCTATTTTCCCCGAATTCCTATTGGTTCTCACCCATCCTTCAACGAAAATTGGGCTCGAAGTCGGCAAATCTTTGTTTTCTTTTTGAAGCGCGAACAATGTCTTCAAATCTATGGCTTTCTTTTGCATATCCCTTTCTCCTTCTAGATGAATTAGAGGTTAATCCTCTAAAGGCATTTTCTCAAGTGTTATAGTCTCTGAACTGGTCTATTTTCCAGTTTGGATCCACCCCGATATCAAGCGGGGCGAAGAAATTCTCTTTGTATAATCTCTCCGCGACTTTGGCGATCATCGCGGCGTTATCGGTCGTGCACCATATCGGAGGGACGATCAATTCGACTTTGGTTTTCTCGAATTTCTTCTTCATTTCTTCCCTCAAATACGAATTGGCAGACACCCCACCGGCCAAGACCACTTGGGCCACATTGTATTCTTTGGCGGCCTTGACCGTCCTATCGACGATCATTCCGATGGCCACGTCTTGGAAGGACTTGGCCATATCATCGATTCGGATCTCCTCCCCTTTCATCTTCAAAGTGTTGACGAGGTTGATGACGGAAGTCTTCAAACCCGAATAAGAGAAGTCATAGGTCTTTCCTTGCAAAGGCTTGGGAAGATCGTAAGTATGTTTGCCGTTTTTGGCGTGATTATCGATTGGTAAGCCTCCCGGATAGGGCAAACCCAAGACCCTGGCGACCTTGTCGTAACATTCTCCCACCGCATCGTCCTTGGTCTCGCCGATGATGGTAAAATCCAAATGGTCTTTCATCAAAACCAGCTCGGTGTTTCCGCCGGACACCACCACGCAAAGCAAAGGGAATTTCAATTCCCCGACATATTCGTTGGCGTATATATGGCCACAAAGGTGATGAACCGGAATAAGTGGCTTATCATATAGCATCGCGATTGTTTTGGCCGCCTGCATGCCGACGTGCAAGCATCCGATGAGGCCCGGTCCCCTAGTCACGGCGATGGCGGACATATCTTCGTATTTTAGATTGGCTTGCTCCAAAGCTTCCTTAAGGCAAACGGCGATGTTTTCGCAATGCAATCTAGAAGCGATTTCCGGCATGACCCCGCCGTATTTCTCATGAACCGATATTTGGGTGGCGACGACATTGGAAAGAAGCTTCCCGTCTTCGGTGATGGCCACGGCCGTTTCGTCGCAGCTTGATTCAATCGCCAATATTCTGACTTTGCTCATAATAAGATGCTCCTAACCATATAAATCGCGTCCTCGCCGTCTTTGTAATATTTCCTTTTGACGGTGATTTTCTCGTACCCATTCTTTTCATAGAGCCTAATCGCCGATTCGTTTGAGGCTCTCACCTCCAACGTTATCCAAGCGACCTCGTCTTCTTGCTCTTTGCAAATGGATTTCATCTCTTCCAACAATCTGAATCCCAAGCCTTTGTTCCTATGTTTTGGAAGGACGGCGACTCTATTGATGGTCGCGGAATCGAAGGTGATCATGAAATCGATGTAACCTACGATCTTTTCATCTTCTTCCGCCACCAAAACGACTGAGCAGGGATTTTCTTTTATTTCGTATTCGATTTGAGATTTCGGCCAAGGATCTAAAAAACATTCCGCTTCCAAATCGGTCACGGAATCTATGTCCTTTTCCTCCATCTTCCTAACGATCATAACTAGTCTTTCAAATAAACGGGTTTGGCTCCCAAAGGTTCAAAGCAAAGATGCTTTTCATCGTCCAAATCTTTTAAGGCAAGCAAAGTATTGGGCTCTTCTTCCTCAATTCCCAAATAACGGAGATCGCCCCTTAAAACGACGTCCGGATTTTCTTTTATGTAATCCAAGACTTTTTGGTTTTCCCAAATGGTGTCTTCGATCAAGCATTCGTCATCGAAATAAAGCCCGACGTAGCTTCTTTTGTTTCTGGCGTTGGAAACGCATAGGCATTTCTTGCCTTTTTCCTTTAAGCCTTCCAAAGAGGAAACCATATAAAGGGGGATATCCAAAGAAGTGGCCACGACCTTGGCGACCGTCAGTCCGATGCGGACTCCGGTATAGCTCCCAGGGCCTTTGGAGACGATGACTTCAGTTAGATCCGAAGGTTTATGACCGCTCTTTTTGAAGAGCTCGTCAATCTCCGCCACCAGCTTCTCGGATTGCCTTTGCCAAGCTTCGTAATGGACGCCAAGTAAATAGGCATGGTCTTTCGCCAACCCCGTGGAAAGATAGGCGTTTGAAGTATCTATCAATAGGCTCAGCATGAATATTTCTCCTTCAAAACGTTCAACAAAGATTCAAAACGCGGGCTTTCCGACATGATTTTGAATTCCCTGTCGTTGTTTCCTTTATGGAATATCGAAATTTCCAATCTTTCGTCCGGAAGCAAAGGCTCGATGAAATTCGGCCACTCAATAAGGCAAATCCCATCCCCGTCGATATATTCTTCTAAGCCCAGTTCAAGGTTTTGGCCCTCAAGGCGATAAGCGTCGATGTGATACATCGGAATCTTCGCCTTGAAGTAGCATTTCATGATATTGAACGTCGGGGATATCACGTCTTCCGTTAGGCCCAATCCTTTGCCGATTCCTCCAACGAATGTGGTCTTCCCGGCCCCTAAGTCGCCGGTAAGCAATATGACGTCCCCGCGCTTAAGGTATCGGGCCATGAATTCGCCCAAGGCTCTGGTTTCTTCTTTGCTATGGGTGATGAAACTAACGCAAGTCATTTTTCTTCTCCATCACCAAAAACGGTTTGGTCTCATCATGGAATTTGGCAAACAGACGGAATATCTCTTCATCTACGAACGGGAATTCCCTTCTCTCCATCAGATTCAACACATGATCCATCGAGATTTTGATGGCCGCGGACAGCTTCTCCGAATAATGATAAGTCTCGCTGTGCCTCTCGAATTCTTGGATGTCCAATTCTTTGACCACCCCATCGGGGAACAATTTCACGTCCAAATCGTAATCGATGTATTTGAGGAATCCGTCATCCGATAACGTCGGGGAAGCGATATTCACGTAATAGCAAATACCTCCGCCTTCTTTCATCATGCAGATGACGTTCATCCATTCTTTCTTGAACAAGATGAATATGGCGTGTTCCTTGGTCATCCATTTCCTGCCGTCCCTTTCGGTAACGAAAGACGCTTTGGAAGCCAAAGCCCAGTAATCATCGGTTTCTTCGACCAAATAAGCCGGGCTCCACTGGCGATGGAGCAATCCGTCGTGTTTGTAAGCTTGTACCGTAACCCATTTGGAAAAGGGGTTTTCTTTTTCTAATTCATCCATAAATAAGAAGCGCCACTCCACTTTAGTGGCCTTAGGGAAATTATAGACCCATGGTTATCTTCCTGCTAGGAAGAAAAAAGCCTCTATGGCGTTTGATGACCCAAGAGGCGTTTTGTCTTATTTCGTCAGGTTCTTATATTGGTTGAGATTCACTATCTCGCTTATCTTCTCGTTGGTGAGGAAGTCTCTCATTATGATGTTGGTCAATCCCAATCTACGAGAGTCATCCTTGATGTTTTGAATATATTTGGACATGTTCTTATCGTGGGTCTTTTCCTTGCTATACGGTCCGAATACCTTATATCCGTCGGTTAGCTGGGATTGAAGGACGAACAAGCCTTTATAGCCTTCGGCGGAAATCTTTCTTTCGATTCGGTTGTAGTTCTCGGGAATGATGTTTTTGATCAGATTCTCCGAGGACTTTTTGTAATCGTCGTCGTAATAGCTATCCATCGCCATACCGAGTTTGGTGCACGAATCGTTGTTGCGGCCAAAGATGTAATTCCTTTGATATTCGGTTTCTTTGCCATCTCCGAATAAGGCGATCATTTTCCCTCTGGCCTCGCCCAAGGTGATAGAGTCGATGAATTTCAAATCGGATTCATCGGTTTCGTTGCTTACGAGCAAGGATTTGTCTTGATCCAAAAGGGAGCAAACGTATTCTTCCGCCCCATTGGAGAAATGCTGGAAATCCAAAATGAGGGTTTCGGTCGTATTGACGGTGATGAAATCCTTTATTTCCTTCCAAACTTCGTCAAACGACCTGCCGTTTATTATGTCGTGATAAATGATATGTTCGTTCTTGTCGGTCTTCTTTACGCGAAGATCCAAATATCTGACTCCGCCTTCCAGTAAGTTGTTCAAGTCCTTGTGTTGGGTTTCGGCCAAGAAAATCATTCCGTCGGTCGCCGCGTCATGAGCCCCGGGAATGACTATTTCCGAAAGCTTGCTTTCATCTTTGATGTTGCTCATCCAATTGACGTTGGCATAGGTTTCTTCGTTTGGGAGATGGCAGGTATTGACCGCCCAATCGATTCCAAAGAAAACAACAACGGCGCCAATAAAGGAGCCGACCACTACTAAGGGTATAAATCTTTTTTTCATGATTTAAGTATACATAGATATTGAAAAATGTGCGATATAACGAATAAAAAAGACTGCCGCCGAAGCAATCGGCGACAGTCGTTATTCTTGACTGCCAACAATTAGAAGAGCGATTCGGCAACGTCCAAGACATAAGCCAAATCTTCTTTATATTTCTTGGTGGGGTTGGGGTTGAAC
>CAVIYC010000006.1:0-10417 GCA_963647095.1 Oscillospiraceae bacterium
AATGAATGGCTTTTTAAGCGGCAAAAAGATGCAAGTTATCTTAGGGGCGACGGGAACCGGAAAGACCTTTACGGACGCCAATATCATCGCCGCCGTGAACAAGCCTACTTTGGTATTGGTCCACAACAAGACTTTGGCCAGCCAATTATATGGGGAACTAAAGTCGTTCTTCCCCAACAATAGGGTGGAATATTTCGTATCCAACTTCGATTTCTATCAGCCGGAAGCCTACGTTCCCAAAACCGACACCTATATCGAAAAGAACGCGGTCATGAACGACGAAATAGAGATGTTGAGAACCTCCGCGGTCAATTCTCTTATCGAAAGAAAAGACACGATCGTGGTGGCTTCGGTGGCCTCTATTTATGGTTTGAGCGACCCAGAAGAATATTCGGGCTTGGTATTTGACATAAGGCAAGGCGAAACGATAGACAGAAAAGCGTTATTCGCCAAATTGGTGGAGTCCCAATACCACAGGGACAATTACGATTTGACGCCTGGAACCTTTAGGGTCAGAGGGGATGTTATCGACATCGCACCCATGTCTTCCAGCGAATATTTCATCCGCATCGAATGCTTTGGCGACGAAGTTGAGAAAATATCCAAATGCGATTCTTTGACTTTGGAATGCAAAGAAACCTTTAAGACATATCCCATTTACCCGGCCTATGACCACGCTTCGACGAGAAAAAGGTTGGAAGAAGCGGTCGTTACCATCAAAGAAGAGCTTAAAGAAAGGCTCGAAGAACTAAGAAAAGAAGGCAAGCTTCTCGAAGCCGAGCGTTTGGAAATGCGAACCAACAACGACATGGAATCCTTATTGGAATTCGGCCGTTGCCCGGGAATCGAGAACTATTCGAGGCACATCGATAAGAGAAAACCGGGCCAAAGGCCATGGTGTTTAATCGATTATTTCCCATCTGATTTCTTGCTATTGATCGATGAATCTCACGTGACCATCCCCCAAATAAGGGGAATGTATTTGGGGGATAGATCGAGAAAGCAGACTTTGGTGGAATATGGTTTCCGTTTGCCTTCCGCCTTGGATAACAGACCTCTTAATTTCTCGGAATTCGAATCGATTATGCCTAATCAAATCGTTTGCACTTCGGCCACCCCTGGCGAATACGAGTTGGATAAGTGCGATCATGACGTCGCGGAGCAAATAATCCGTCCGACCGGTTTGTTGGACCCGGAAATAGAAGTGAGACCCACTTTTGGTCAGATAGACGACATATTGGACGAGATATGCAAACGCCAAGAAAGAAACGAAAGGGTGATGATTGTCACCTTGACCATCAAAATGGCGGAAGATTTGACAACCTATCTGAAAAACGAGGGAATCAAGGTCACTTATCTCCACAAAGACACCAAGACTTTGGAAAGAAGCGAAATCATCTATCAGCTAAGAAAAGGCAAATACGACGTATTGGTCGGTATCAACCTATTAAGAGAAGGCTTGGATATTCCGGAAGTGTCCTTGATTTGCATCTTGGACGCGGACAAGGAGGGTTTCTTGCGCAGCAGGACCTCCTTGATCCAAACCATCGGACGCGCGGCCAGAAACGCTAACGGCAAAGTGATCATGTACGCCGACGAAGTCTCGGAAGCCATGAAAGAAGCCATTTCCGAGACCGAGAGAAGAAGGGAAATCCAAGAAGATTACAACAAAGAATATGGCATAGTCCCGATGACGATCATCAAAGAAATAAGGCCTCCTATATCCAACTTTGAAGAGGAAAACGTCGAAAAATCCTTCGCAAAGATGTCCAGATCCGAAATCGAAAGGAAGATCAACGAGCTCACCAAACAAATGAAACAGGCCGCCAAGGAATACGACTTCGAAAGGGCCGCGGAATTGAGAGACGCGATGTTAGAGCTGAAAGGAAGGCTCTAAAACATTCCGTTCGCGTTCTAATCGTGTAGGAAGTTCGTTATATTGATGTTTATTCAATCAAAAGAAACGACATTGACGTTCAATGATTTCAAAAGTTTGGGGCTTTTAACAAAATGTTAACTTGCCTAGGCTAAGGGAATTGAATATAGTAATAGGGCACTTTATAAAGTGCAGGGAAACAAACAATGCTTAAGTGGTACGACATCGTCTTCATAATCATCTCGCTCATCCTCATTGTTTTGAGCTTGCTCCAAGGCGGTAAGTCGGAAGGCGCTTCCGGTGCCATCACCGGCGGCGGACTTAACGTGTTTGCCAAAACCAAAGAACGCGGAAGCGAGAAAGTCGTCAGCTGGCTTACCTTCGGATTCGCCATCGTCTTCTTGTTCATGGCGTTATTAATAGTCGTCATCGGCGAAGGCGGCGGAAGCTCCGATTCCTCTTCGGGTTCGGAATCCGTGGCGGCAGCATTGGCGTTATTAAACTTCTGATAATCGAATAAGCCACCCTATGGGTGGTTTTTAATAACTAATTAATGAATATAACGTCTGTTTGTGCTACTTTCATCACAACATGGAAATCAAAGAATACGTAACAAAAAGAAAAAACGAGCTGAAAGAGGCTATATCTAAATTGGATAGGGCTCCGACCTTATGCATTATCTCGGTTGGGGAAAATCCAGCCAGCCAAGCCTATATCAAAGGAAAGATGAAGGATTCCGCGGAAGTGGGATTTGACGTCGTCCATGTTTCTTTGCCGAAAGATATAACCCAAAAAGAATTGGATGACGTTATCTTTGAAAAGAACAAAGACGACAACATCAACGGCATATTGGTCCAGCTTCCGATTCCAAAGCATCTATCTTCGGAAAGGGTCAATGAGATATTGGATCCAAATAAGGACGTGGATGGATTCGTCCCCAATAGCAAATTCGTTTGCTGCACCCCAAAGGGGATAATGGATTATCTCCTTAACGAAGGCTTCGAATTCGAAAACAAAAAAGCCGTGGTAATGGGCAGAAGCCACATCGTCGGCGCGCCGATGGCCAAGCTTTTGAGAGACAAAGGCTCTTTGGTAAACGTAATCCATAGCCAAACCAGCGAAGAGGACAGGATAAAATGGCTAAAGGACGCGGAATTGATCGTCGTGGCCGTTGGGAAGATGAACATCTTGAACAACTCTTATGAACTGAACCCGAACGCTTACGTGGTGGACGTTGGAATAAACAGAGACGAAAACGGCAAGCTCCACGGGGATTGCGAGCCCAACCTCAAGGTCAAGTTGCAGACCCCCGTCCCTGGCGGAGTCGGCCTATTGACCAGATTGGCGTTATTGGAAAATCTGCTATTAGCGGTAAAATAAATTTTTGGAGGAAGTAAATATGAAATATTGCACTCATTGCGGAGCCGAACATCAAGACGAAGCCGTCTTTTGCACAAAATGCGGATGCAAGCTAGATAACGTCGAAGTGGTGGACAATACCGCTGTTCAAAGCGAGGCAAAAAGCAAAGAAAACAACTACGCCATCGCCGGCATGGTTCTTGGGATAGTTTCCTTGGTCTTATTTAGCTTCCCTGCGGTGGGTTTGGTTTGCTCCATCCTTGGTTTGGTGTTTTCCTGCCTGGCCAGAAAGCAAGTCAAAAACGGATATTCCACGGCCGGATTCGTCACCAGCATCATATGCCTTTCCATCTATGCGATCGTTGTCATCATTTTCATGGCCAGCTTTGGGTTTGCTTCTATTTTCTGGGCTTACGGCGCCGCTTGATATAATCCAACGTCAAAACTTATGGCCACCTAAGCGAAAGCGAGGGTGGCTATTTTATTTCCACGATGTTTTTGAAGGATATCTTCATGTCGTTTATGACCAATATTTTGTATATTGGATCAATCTTGTCTATCGTGCCTTCTATGGTTCTGACATGCCCTCCGAGATAAGCGGACAAAGTAACGGTTTCCCCTTGGTAATATAACAAAGCCTCGTTTATCTCCTCCGCTCGGGATTCCGATATCAACGGCCTTTCTTCTTTGCTTTTCTCGCTTCTCATTTTGTTTAGATAATCTTCTTGGCTGGTCAACGATTTGTAGGCCATCCATTTCTTCATTCCTCTTTCTTTCATCGTTTATGGCCTCCTATTTGCATATGCTTCTCCCTTATCGTCGAATTGCTTAGCAACGACGAACACCTAAGAACGGCGTTGGCCCCGTATCTTTCGTTTATTTGATCCAACGCCGAATACAAATCCCTCTCGTCGGGATTATCCATAAACAAACTTATTTGATCGTATTCCGCGTCCTTTAAGGAAGAATAGGCGATGGATATCTGCCTTATCCTTTCGCTTCTTGGGAATTCCAAAAACAATTCGTCTATCTCTTTATAAAGATACGATGGGGAATCGCTATATATCGGCAAGGAACGTTGTTTGCTCATTCCTCCGACATCTAGCCCAAACAAAGATAAAGATATCCTTCCGGCCTGTTTGTCGTTTCTTCTTAGCCTTTTGCAAAGCTCATCGATCATTTCCCTTAAAAGGAGATGGCATTCGTCGTGGCTATAATCCCTTTTCAACGTTTGGCCTAGGGTCAGGCTTTCGTTTAAGGGCACGTAGCTTTCTTCGATATCCGAGCCGTCCAAACCATTGGCCATATCATGCAGCTGATGGCCCATTATCCCGAATTCTTTTTCCAGTAAGCTTACGGGAGATAAGGCCAATTCCTTCAAGGTGTGGATGCCAATCCTATATAAATGCGACGAAATCCCGTCGGAAATCCCCCAAATCTTGGTTATTGGGCGAATATTCCATAATTTGTCTTTTACGTCCTTATAGTCCCAATGGGCGATATATGGGGGCTTCTTTTTGCCTTCGTTGTCCAAGGCGGCCTTGGCTAAGAACATATTTGGGCCAATGCCCGCGGTGGCCACTAAGCCAAGTTCCTTTTTGATTCGTTTTTGGATGGTTGAAATAAGCTCCTCCGGGCTAGTCCCATACATTCTCATATAAGGCCCGAGATTTAAGAACGATTCGTCCACGGAATAGACGTGGAGGTCTTCCAAGGAGACATAATCCAAAAAGATGGAGACCACCTTCGCGCTTATGGTTAGGTAATACGACATCCTCGGCTCGGCGAAGATTATGTTTTCGATCTTGGGAAGATCCTTCTTTCTGCAGACGTTGGGAACGCCATACTTTTCCTTTAAATACGGCGTTACGGACATGACTACCGAAGAATCGCTTCTATATGGATCGCAGCAAACCAGAGGCGTCTTAAAAGGATCCAAATGCCTGCAGGCGCATTCGCACGAGGCATAGAAGCTCTTCAAATCTATTATCCCAATCGTCTTTTCCATAGTTCTTCGTGTCTAAGATTTTTTCTTAAGGAAGAAACAAGAACCAGTCTTGCAATCAAAAAGGCCAGATTCGTTCGATGGAAAAAAATATAAAGAAAGGGATTTTTGGATTTTTGGTTTTCATAAACCGCATAAAGCCAAGGCGAATATCCGATAAAGCCTATCCAAAGTCGATGATATTTGGTCACTGTAAGGCGTTTTAAATATCCAAATATCCTCAAAAAGAAGTTAACTTGCGCCTATTTGGTTTGCCTTGAATAAAAAGCCTTTTGTTCATATAATAGCCAAGCCGTGGGGCATTAGCTCAGCTGGGAGAGCGCCTCGTTCGCAACGAGGAGGTCAGCGGTTCGATCCCGCCATGCTCCACCAATCAGACAAACAAGCGATCATCTAAAAGGGTGGTCGTTTTTGTTTATATGAGGCAAATCTAAAAAGAGACGCTTCGGTTACGCTAGCTTATCACCTACATGAATTAACGAAGTGGGTAATAAAGTGGGTAATAAAGTGGGTAATAAAAATAGAAATCAGAAGCAATGGAAATGGCGTCAAATCACAGTTAGTTTATTTCAAAACGCGGCATTTAAAAAACAATCAACGAAACATCAATCATCAGGAAGGCTATTTATAAACGTTGGCCAGTCATAGACCGGCCCAACGGAAAAAGCCTTCTTTTGTTTTTCTAATTTCTCGGATGCTTTATCCATTACGGCGTAGGACATAAACCCAGCCTCAAAAGAGCTGCGCAACCCCGTCGGCATATCCTCAAAAACAATCACCTCATAAGGCATGACGCCGAATTGTTCGGCTACTTTTAGATATATGTCCGGGAATTCTTTGCTTTTACCAACATCCGCGACGTTTATCTTCATGTCGAAATATTTGTTTAGGTTCAATCTTTCCAAGCTCGGCTCGAATAATTCTTTGTCCCCGGCCGTGGCCAAGGCCATCTTGATTCCCCTTTTATGGAAATATTCGAGGATATCGATAGATCCCTCTTTGAGCTGCAGCGTTTTGGAATAAGCGTCTTTTGCCATTCCCATCCATTCGCTTATGAGTTCTTCGTCCGTGCCTTCTATCCCATATTTCTCTCTCGTTATCTTGGCCGCTCCTTGAAGGTTGGTATGGGCGATATCCTCCAAATAAGTGGGAGGATAAGGCTTCCCGCGCTTAGCGAAAAAGGCGATGTCTATCTCCCTCCACATGTCACCGCTGTCTAGCAAGGTGCCATCGTAGTCGAATATAATCGCCTTTATTTCGTTTCCGTCGATTTTCATCCGGTTAATGATAACAAATCATCATAAGCCGGCAAACCGATTTATTTGCTCAAAGCCAAAGCCAATTCCTCAATCTGCTTCTCGTTTTCCTCATTCATCGAAGAAAGGATTTTCACCGATGGCTCGACAAAGGTTAGGTTCTTGCAATTGGATAATTTGTCTTTCATGACTTTTGTGGCCATCGGAGCCCAAGACCCATTCTCGACAAAGCCGATTTCCTTGTTTTGGAAGTTTCTCTCCGTTAAGCCGTTTATGAATTCGTTCATGAAAGGGAAAACCGTTCCGTTATAGGTAATGCTGGCCAAGACTATCTTTCCATAACGGAAGGCGTCTTCGATATCTTCCGCCATGTCGGTGCGGGCCAAATCGTTGACGACCACTTTGTTAACGCCGTTATCTTTGAGCTTTTCGGCGAGCTTTTCCACGGCTTTCTTGGTGTTTCCGTATACCGAGGAATAGAAAATGGCCACCCCTTCGGATTCGGTTTTGTAAGAAGACCAAGTGTCATAAAGGCCAAGATAATGCCCCAAATCATCTTCCAATATCGGTCCGTGAAGGGGGCAAATGGATTTGATTTCCAAGGTCGCGGCTTTCTTTAAAACGGCTTGGACCTGAGGACCGTATTTCCCGACTATGCCGATGTAATAACGCCTGGCCTCGCAATCCCATTCGTCGTCTTCGTTGTCCAAGGCCCCGAACTTTCCAAACGCGTCCGCGGAGAACAAAACCTTGTCGGTGGAGTCGTAAGTGAACATGACTTCCGGCCAATGGACCATGGGGGCGAAAACAAAATTAAGCACATGTCTCCCAATCGCCAATTGCTCATTATCTTTGACTACCAGCTTGTTTTTGATGTCCTTACGGAAGAACTGATCCATCATGTTGAAGGCTTTTTGGTTGGAGACAACTACGGCGTCCGGATAAACCTTCAAGAATTCGATGACGTTCGCGGAATGATCCGGCTCCATATGCTGAACGATTAAATACGTGGGCTTCTTGTCACCCAAAACTTTCTTGATGTTATCTAGCCATTCGTCTTTGAAATGCGCATCGACCGTGTCCATTACGGTAATTTTCTCGTCCAAGATGATATAAGAGTTATAGGACATGCCCTCTGGGACTTTGTAATATCCTTCGAATAGGTCAACGGAATGGTCGTTGACGCCAACGTATATTATGTCTTTGGAATTTTTCATGAAAACCTCCTAGGTTTTATGTTGGTAGTATAGCCGATTGCTCTTAAGCAATATAGAAAGACGCTTAATAAATAACAAAGAGACGTTGATTCGTGTGATAATTCTTTGGGAGCAAAAATATGGAAATAGCAATAATCGTCCTTTTATCGATAGTCATAATCGCCTTGATCGCTTTGATTATCGTTTCGCTGACCAGAAAGCAAAGCGATTCGGAAAGCAAAGAAAGCGCCGCGAAACGCGAGGCAAACATTTTAAACAGCATATCCTCGATAAAAGAAAACGTTCCTTTGACCGTCAAAAACGCCGTCATGGAAGAAACCAACAAAATGAGTTTGGCCGTCTCCGAGCTTTCCAACAAAAACCAAGAAACCCTAATTGCCTTCCAAGACAAATTGGACAAGAAACTGGACGATAAAATAGAGTCCTTGAACAAAAAGGTCGATGAGAACTTGACCGAAATAAGGAACAAAGTCGACAAATCCATCAACGACGGATTCAAAGGCACCAGCGACACGATGGAAAAGGTCCAAAAAGCCCTCTCTGAAATGAATACCGCCCAAGAAAACATCAAAGCCTTATCTGGCCAAGTCACTTCCTTGAAGAGCGTATTGGACAACAGCCAAGGCCGTGGCCGTTTCGGGGAAATCCAATTGGAAATGCTTCTATCTTCCATGTTCGGGGAATCCAACAAAGGCACTCTTTACGACTTCCAATACAAGCTAAACAGCGAGCTTAAGCCCGATGCGGTGGTCTTTATGGACGGAGAAGCCAACGGAAACGCCATATTGTGCATCGATTCCAAATTCGCCATCCATGGTTATGACAGCCTATTCGACAATTCCTCGACTTTGTCGGAAGAAGAAAAGGCGACGAAGAAGAAAGAATTCAAAGCCGCTCTAAAATCCCAAATAGACCAAGTCTCCAGATACGTAATCGAAGGCAAAACCTTGAATAACGCCATCATGTTCATCCCAAATGACGGAATCTTCGCCTTCGTGGAAAACGAATACTCCGATTTGACGGACTATGCCCGCAAGAAAGCCGTCACGATGACTTGCCCCACCATCATCAGACCCCTCATCGCCGCGTTAAGGGTTATCCAAAACGATTCCCAAAAGAACAAGAACCTCATGAAGATAAACGATGCCTTGATCGCATTGTCCAAGGATTTCAAACGCTTCGGGGAAAGATGGACGTCGATAGAAAGGGCGGTCACGACATTAAACAACAAGACCTCTGAGTTCGACATCACCGTCAAGAAATTGGACAGCAGATTCAGCAAGATTTCCGACGGGGTTATCGAAAGGGTGGACGGCGATGTCAACGAAACCGAATCGGATTCCGAGAATTTCATCGATAACGACTAAAAAATAAAATTTTTAAGTAGCTATAAATATTCTTTAATTCCAAAGAAAAAGTTTTATAGTTAAAAATACTTTTTAAGGAGAACAATCACTCATGAAATATTGCAAACATTGTGGCGCCGAACTTCTTGACGAAGCCGTCATTTGTCCGAAATGCGGTTGCCCAACCGGAGATACGAATACCGTTGCAGCCACCACTGTCCCAACCAACGCCATTGCCGCTCCGAAACCCGGGCTCACCGTTTCCATCATCGGTTTCGTCATAGCCGTGGTTATGACCATTTTTGCCTGGCTATTGTCTACTTTGTCCCTTTATTTACTCGGTACTCCCGTTTTGGTTTTGGGAATCATCGGTATCGTTTATGCCGCCAGATCTTTGAAGTTTGCCAAAACCAAGAAGGGTTCTGTCAGCTTAGGCCTTTCTATCGCCTCTTTGGCGCTGTTGGTTCTCGACTTTTTGACGCTTTTTGTCATCATCATTATGGGAATCAACATGCTTTGATTCAAAAAGCTCAAATCAAGCGGAGATCATATGGTCTCCGTTTTTTTGTTTTCCCTGCCTTATTTTGAAAATAATGGCTCTTATGAGAAAATAAACCCAAGGAGGCCAAGATATGAAGAAATGCCCAAAGTGTGAAATGGATATACCCGATGATTCCATAGTTTGCCCGAATTGCGGCAACATCATCAAAAACTCCCAATCCATCTTATTGGAAAAATTGGGTTTGATATTTTCTGTCATCGGCTTCGTCATATCCGCGGTAGCGACGGTTTTGACCTTCGCTATTGGCGCTGGATTCGCGGTTTATCTCACAATTCCTTCTTTTGCTTTCGGGATAGCCGGCTGCGTCTTATCCGCCATATCGATCAAGAAAAAGAAAACGGCAAAAGCCATTGCCGGTTTGGTCTTTTCTTCCCTGTCTTTGGCGTTGTCTCTTGTCTCAGCGGGCTTCTATGTGATTATTTATATCATCTTAAAAGGAATAAGCGGCGGAGCGGCGGCTTAAAATCATTCCGCCGGCTGAATATCTTCTTTCTTCTCTTTTTTCCAGAACCCGTACCCGTACTTCTTTTCGAATGCCAGTAAGAACACGATGACCAATATCGAGCAGACGAATTCCGAGCCAATCAAAGAAGCCCATATTCCGTCCGCGCCCCAAATCAAAGGCATCAAGAATACGAACGCGACTTGGAATATCAAGGTTCGTATAAAAGCGATCAGAGCCGAAATCAAACCATTTCCCAAAGCGGTGAAATAAGAAGACCCGAACATGGCTATTCCCATAAAAGCGAATTGGAAGCTAGAAATCCTGAAAGCGTGAACGGTCAATTCATATAAT